>JAGFJJ010000026.1 GCA_024102815.1 Phycisphaerae bacterium | reverse complement strand
GTGATCAGCGTGGACGGCAATGCCCTGTTCTTCACCTCACGCCGCATCCGGCCCGACAGTTCCAATGTGGACCTGATCGATGCCGTGGCAGGGCTTCCCTTCGAGATCCTCCCGGCCGACGTACCGTGCCCCCGCGCCGCGCTCGGTAAAGACGCGGCGCATCGCGCCCACACGCCGGTCTTATTCCAACGCGCCGCGGGCGCGATCCATCAGTCCCTCGCGTACCGTATCGCCGCGGGCGACAACCCGATCCTCGATCCCGCGCGCGACCAAGCGTTCTTCGACTCCGACGCGGCGCTCGACGGCTTCCCCCCGGTACGTCGTGCCGCGCTCGTCCTACACGCCGTCGCGAAAGATCGAGCGGAGTGTCAGGCCGGCGACACCACGTACGCGCTCGATCTCGCCGTCGGTGACGCGGTCCGGCACCAGCCCTGTCCGCCGCAGCACCGGAAGCGCGGCTTCACCCGTTCGCCGATCCTCCGGCTATGATCGCGCCGCGCCAGGCCGGGTAACCAAGCGGATTCGCCCGTCGGACTACGAGCGGACTGGCAACGCTGCGCGGAGCGTACGCACGCTGCCACGCGCGAGCGTCGGGGGAGTAACGCCTGGAACAAGTCCGCGAACGCCGAATCGTGTCCGCTCCAGCGTTCCGACATACAAAGGGAATGAGCGCTCATACGTTCTTCCGCCGAGTGAACGAAGCCGAGCCCGGGCGACACGCCGGCACTCGTTTTATCCGCGAACCTACGGCCGCCGCGGGGATCGCGCCGATCGATTCCTGGGCATCAACATCAACATTGGCCGGCACCCGGCGCCGCGCTACCGCTACGGACATCGCCGATATGTCTCCTGCTACGGTCCTCGCGGCTACGTGGCTCCGTATTTCGGCGCTTACTTTTCTTATGGGGATCGCTATTACGACAATTATGCCGTGGTGTACCGGCCCTACAGCCGTCACTACGCCGACTATTACAACCCCTGGTATCCGTCGTATTGGGCTTCGTATGCTCCGTATGGATACGGCTTCGGCTACTATGCGACGCCGTCCTACGCGCCGACCACGATCTACAATGAGCAGCCCGTGATCGAGCGGGAGTACCACGACACTGTCTACTACTACGGCCAGCCCGACGCGGCGACGGTCGCGCCCGAAGCCTCGCCCGAAGATTTTCCGGTTGAGCCGGATCTGTCACCTCCGGACAGCGTCGAGATCTCGCCGCAGGGCAACGAGAGTGATTTCGGCGCGGTGCGCGAGCCCGCGGGTCAGGTCGCGCCGGGCAACGATACGGGCGCCCCGGAAGATCAGGTTGCCGGGGAGCAGTATCAGGAGCCGGTGACCATCGTCATGGGACACCAGGCCTTCTTCCGCGGCGACTACGAAAATGCGGGACGGTACTACTTCGAGGCCATGATGGCCGATGGGAACGATCCCTACGCCAAGCTGTTCTATGCAATGGCTGGATTTGCCCGCGGAGAGTACGGCGTTGCCATGACAGCCCTGCACGGGGTCTTCAACAGCGCTCCCAGCCTGATCGCTTCGCCGGTCGATTGGCGGCAGTTCTACCCGGACCGCGACACGCTCGAAGGGCAGCTCGCAGCATTGAGGGCCCACGTGGACAAGTCGACAAATGAGACGGATGCAAGGGCGTTGCTGGCCTACGTCTGCTTCGCCACCGGAGAACCGGAGGAGGCGTTGTCCGTGCTCGGGAAAGCCGAGCCGACCAAGGATGGTGATTTCGTCGGCCTGCTTCGCGAATCAGTGCAGTCGGTTGTTGAGCAGATGAAGAATCAGCCGGACGCGGAGGCTAATCCGCCGCAGGATGCGCCGATTCCATAGGCGGCGTGTGGTTTCCGTTACCTGACTGCGTTGCCGGATCGTTACCGTTACGCTCTCGGGCATGCAGGGCCTGGGCGAGCGACGCGAGGCCGGTCACGCTGTCGCAACGGACAGCTTGCTCGAGACCTTCGTAATCACGGTCCGTGAGTGCCCGCCCGCCCACGACGACGAGCGCGCCGACGCTTTCAGCCTCGGCACGAATATGACTCCAGCCGCCACGCAGTTCATTCACGGACTCGGGCGTCGAGAGGCTGAACCAGACCAGACGCGGCCGTCGCTGTGCGATGGCGGCGCGCAGCGTTTCGGTGGGAAGACCCACGCCGAGTGATTCCGCACGCCAGCCGGCGTCGCGCAGGATGACCTCGACCATGGCCGTGGCCAGCATGTAAGGATCAGTGGAGAGCGTTCCGCCGATGGCCAGCGGTGCGCTCAGCGGGGGAGTCGGAAGCATCAGGCGAAACTCGTGGAGCAGCCGCAAGCTGATCTCGCACGCCAGCCGCTCTTCGTAGACTTCCGCGTCTCCATGCTCCCAGCTCGTGCCCATTTCCGCCATGGCCGGGGCCAGTACGTTATCGCAAATCGAGGTCAGCCGATGCTGTGCGAGGTAGAGATTGAATACCGCCCCGCGAACCCTCTCCTCATCTCCCTCAGCCAGTCCCTCGCGCACGCCTCGCGCGGCACGTGCCAGCGCCAGAGTGCCTTGGCCGGAAGTTACGGGCAGACCGAGCACCTCAGGCCGAACGACTTCGTGGCCCTGCTCGCGAATGAACTGGATCACACCGGCCAAGGGCAGGCGGCGATGTCCGCCGAGCGTCCGCGTCGTCGGTAGTAAACCTTTGTCACACCATCGTTTAAGAGAAGCCTCGCTCACGCCGATGGCGCGGGCGACCTGCTTTGGTGTCAGTGTCTCTTTCATTCAGGCCTCCGGGCGAACGAATTGCACGATTCTAGTGTGTCGTGTACCGATTTGTCACGAGAATTCCACGGCCGGCGCTCCACTTCTGCCTCAGCGATGACCATTAAGTATTGCCAATGAATAGGTTACGATGAATTCGCCCTTGTCGCCGGAAGTCTGATCGTTTTGAACGATTTTCTATTGACAGGACGAGCCTGGCGAACGATAATCCTCATGAACGATTTGAACGATTTCTATTGGAGGCAGGCCATGTTCGAGTTGATGTCGACTCGCCGGGAGCGGACCACGGACGGCGGTACGGTAACCCGCGCGTTTGATGTTGATCGTGCGGAACAGGCCGTGCGCGACCTCCTGGAGGCAATGGGCGAAGACCCGGATCGGGATGGTCTGCGGGATACACCGGCGCGTGTGGCCCGGATGTACCGCGAGGTCTTCTCCGGACTGCGGGAGGACCCGACGCGTCATCTGACGCGTACGTTCGACGAGCCTTATGAAGAGATGGTGCTGCTTCGCGATATCGACTTCGCCTCCGTCTGCGAGCACCACCTGCTTCCCTTCCTCGGCAAAGCCCACGTCGCCTACCTGCCTTCAGATCGGGTTGTCGGACTCTCCAAGCTGGCTCGCGTGGTGGAGGGATTCGCGCGGCGGCCTCAGGTCCAGGAGCGGCTGACCGGGCAGGTCGCGGATGCGCTCATGGACCAACTTCATGCCCGCGGATCGATGGTCGTCATCGAATCGCAGCACTACTGCATGAAGATCCGCGGCGTGGGCAAGCCCAACAGTGTCATGGTGACGTCAGCCGTACGCGGGGCGTTCCGTGAAGACGCCGCCCTGCGAGCGGAGGCAATGTCTCTGATTACCGGCGGGCGCTGAGCGTTGCTCAACGACCGCTTCGAGAGTGTTTGAGGAATTGGACCGACATCGTTGAGGGGCTTTTTGGCCCGCACTGCTGGCGGTCAGCAGGCGGAGCGGTCGGCCCGTGCGACGGTGATTTCAAGGAGAGGATCATGTTGAATCTGAATTCGAAGATCGTCGGTGTCGTGGCTTGCGGCTTGGGTCTCGCCCTGTCGAGTGCTCCGGTCGTGGCGAGCGACTGCGGTGGAAAGAAGGACATCGTCTCGACGGCGGTGGCTGCCGGGGATTTCGACACGCTCGTGGCGGCGGTGAAGGCGGCGGACCTGGTCGAGACGCTGCAGGGCTCCGGTCCATTCACGGTGTTCGCACCGACGGATGAGGCCTTTGCGAAGCTGCCCAAGGGTGCGCTGGACGAGCTCCTGGCCAACCCGGATCGACTGAAGGCGGTGCTCTTGCAGCATGTGGTTCCGGGTCGCGTGCTTGCGGCGGACGTCGTGAAGCTGAACTCGGCTACCACGGCACTGGGACAGTCGCTGGCGATCGACACCTCGCGCGGCGTTCGCGTGGGTTCCGCGAACGTGGTCAAGACGGACATCGAAACGTCGAACGGCGTCATCCACGTCATTGACTCCGTGCTGCTGCCGCAAGCGGACATCGTGGAGGTTGCACGCAACGCCGGCTCGTTCAAGACGTTGCTGACCGCGCTGGAGGCGGCCGGGCTGACCGGCGCCCTGCGCGGGGACGGTCCGTTCACGGTCTTTGCGCCGACGGACGACGCGTTCAGCCGCCTGCCGGCGGGCACGCTCGATTCCCTGCTCGCCGATCCGAGCAAGCTCAAGGCCGTGTTGACATACCACGTTGTTCCGGGGCGTGTGCTGGCCGCGGACGTCGCCACGCTCAAGACTGCCAAGACGCTGCAGGGCAAGTCACTGCCGATCGACACGTCGAGCGGCGTGAAGGTGGACAACGCCCAGGTGATCAAGACGGACATTCGCGCAACCAACGGTGTGATTCATGTCATTGATGCCGTCATGGTGCCGTAGTTGCGGCACGTTGACGGATCCGCGGCGGTCGGGGGGCCGAACGTGGTCGTCCCGGAACCCTGTCGGTTCCGGGGCGGCCACAGGCTCCCAAAATTATGGCAAGAACGGAAAGGAAAGACGGCCATGAAGAACAGCACGACGTCAAACTCCAGGCCGAATCAGACGACGGTGCCAGCATACCCGGAACATCCCGAGCTGCACTCGAGGCGACTTCGCCGGGCATGGCTGGAAGAGGCGGAAGTCCTGATGCGTTCCGGGTGTGAGCTCGATGCCCGGGGGGAGGCGGTGCTGTTCAAGGCGATGCACGGCTGCGCGTTCGAAGCGGCTGCAGCACAGCGACGCGGGCGAGCGGTCGACCTGCAGCACGCCCTGGAGCGGCACCAGAGGATCCAGGAATTCCTTGTCGATCGGAACATCGGCCTGGTCTACGAAATGCGACGACGGGCGCACGTCGTCAATGTTGACTCGGACGACCTCAACAGCGAGGGATTCTGGACGCTGGTGCAGTCCGTTCTGCACTTTGACCCCTGGCGTGGGTACAAGTTCAGCACGTACGCCTGCACGTCCATCCTGCGTAGCTATCTGCTGCTGGCGAAGAAGACGCGTCGGCGGATGGGCCGGTTCGATCTGCTGAAGGAAGAGGTCGACCCACGATCGATGGTCGCGATGTTGCAGTCAGATCTTGATACCCAGGAGATGGTCGCCCGCCTGCGGAAGGTGCTCCGCGAGAACACCGCGCGACTCACCGCGACCGAGCGTTTCGTGATCGAAAGGCGGATGTTGCACGCACCGACCGAGAAGGCGGAGACGCTGGAATCGATCGGGGAGAAGTTCAACCTGAGCAAGGAGCGCGTGCGGCAGATTCAGCTACTGGCGATCGGCAAGCTCCGGGCGAGTATGGAGCGTTTCGTTGGAGAACGCAGGGAGGCCGTCGATGGCTCTTCATCGCCGAACGGCGCGACACCGTACCACCGCCGTCGGGGCGTATCTGGCGGGCCGGATTTCGCCGCGACCTCTTCAGGCGGTGCGGCCGCCGGCGCAGGACCTTGCTGCATTCTCGCGGCGTAGATTTGTCCGCGACCGGCAAAAGAATACACTTCTTCAAGGCCCTACGAGTACGGAATGAAGGAGCCATTGCCATGACGACTGAACCTGTACAGGACAAGACGGTTTTCGTTACCGGGGCGACGGGCTACGTCGGAGGTCGGCTGGTTCCTCGACTGATCGAGGCGGGTCATCTCGTACGCTGCTTCGTAAGGACGCCGGAGAAGCTTTCAGGGCGGCCCTGGTACTCGGATCCGCGTGTCGAGATTGTCGCCGGGGACGTGGGCGACGTGTCGCGCTTGACCGACGCGATGCGGGGCTGTGACGCCGCGTACTATCTTGTCCATTCCATGATCGCGGTCGGATCGCGTTATCGTCGGCGCGATCGCACCCTGGCCCTCGGTTTCGCCCACGCGGCGCAAGCAGCCGGCGTCGAGCGCATCATCTACCTCGGCGGACTCGGCGAAATCGGCGACGGCCTCAGCGAGCATCTTGCGTCGCGTCGGGAAGTGGAAACGGCGCTGGCGGCGACCGATGTACCGGTCACGGTTTTTCGCGCGGCCATGATCATCGGCTCGGGCTCTGCGTCATTCGAGATTCTCCGGTACCTCGTCGAGCGTTTGCCGATGATGGTCACGCCGCGCTGGGTGAACACGCGAAGTCAGCCCATCGCCATACGAAACGTATTGCATTATCTCGTGGCCTGCCTGGACGTTCCGGAGACAACAGGGAAAACGCTGGACATCGGCGGCGCGGACGTGCTGACCTACCGCGAACTGATGGACACGATGGCCGATGCCCTCAAGCTACGCCGCCGCGTGGTGCTTCCCGTTCCGGTGCTTACGCCGCGGCTGAGCTCACTTTGGATTCACCTGGTGACACCGCTGAGCCACCGCATCGCGCGTCCCCTGGCCGACGGCCTGCGAAACCGCATGGTCTGTCGCAACGACGAAGCGGCGAGGCTCATGCCGCAGACGTTGCTGACGTCGCGGGAAGCGATCGAAGCGGCGCTTCGAAAGCGGGAAGCCGGGAGCGTGGAAACGACGTGGTCGGCGGCCGGGCCCATGCCGGGCGACCCCGACTGGGCCGGGGGCAAGGTGTTCGTCGATCACCGCGTGACGGAGATTCATGCGTCACCCGAGCACGTGTACCACGCCATCTGCCGGATCGGCGGCGGGCACGGGTACTATGCGGCGGATCGGTTGTGGCAGATTCGCGGGTGGATGGACCGCCTGGTCGGCGGACCCGGGTTGCGACGGGGGCGGCGCGATCCGGAAAACGTGGCATTCGGCGAAGCACTTGATTTCTGGCGTGTGACGGCCATCAAGCCCAATCAACTGCTGGAGCTGCGGGCGGAGATGAAACTGCCCGGCGAGGCGGTGCTCGAGTTCCGCATTGAGAGCGAAGGCGACAAGCGATGCCGGCTCCATCAGACGGCGCGATTCAAGCCGCACGGCCTTGCCGGATTGGCGTACTGGTACTCCGTCCTGCCGCTGCACGGAATCGTCTTCAGCGGGATGCTCGATGGAATTCGCGAGGCCGCCGAGGGCTACGCCCGATCCGGACAGGTTACGGAGAATCGCGTTCAGGTTGGTGGGTCCGTCGAGCCGGCGGTGGGACAGGCGTAAGCAGGGATCACCATGGGCAAAGTGGCGGGCATCTTGGCGAAGTCTGCGACTCGCGAGGGAAATTCCCTCCTGGAGCTTTCCCGCCGTCAGCCGCTCCTGATCGTGTTTCTTCGACATATGGGCTGACCGTTCTGCCGCGAGGCGCTGGCCGAGGTCTCGGCCGTTAGAGACAAGATCGAGGCACAGGGAACGCAGTTGATTATCGTGCACATGGGGTCGGCGTCCGACACCGAAGAAGTGTCGCAGAAATTCGGCTTGTCGGCGCAACATTTCGTGGAAGACCCTGACGCGCGGCTCTACAAGGCCTTCGATCTGGAAGAGCTCTCGACTGGTGAATTGCTCAGTCCGACCATGTGGGCAAAGGCCATACGCACGGCGCTGGTCAAGGGGCATGGCGCGGGTCTGCCCATGGGAAACACGCGACAAAAGCAGGGCGTCTTCCTGGTCCATGACGGAGAGATCGTGCGGAGCTTTCGGCACGAGCGGATCAGCGATCGGCCGGACTACGTGGCGTTGGCCTGCATGCCCAAAGGGGAAGGGGGACTCACTTAGATGATCGGGCGCTTTCTGGGTGACGGGACAGCGAGGGTACGGCGAGGGGTCCCTGGCCCCAAGTGGGGGATTCTGGCGTTTCTGCCGGTACTTGTGCTAGCGGCGGGATGCGGAATGACCATTCCCTACGCCTCTGTTCTGGCTACGCTTCCGCCGCAGGAACTTCTCTTGATCGATGGGCAGTGGGTCCACGTCGAACGCGCCGGAGAGGGGGAACCCGTCGTCTTCATTCACGGCTTCGGAGCATCGACGTTCTCCTGGCGGGAGGTACTTCCCGAGGTGGCGAAGGAATTCGGCGCCCTGGGCATCGACCTCAACGGCTTCGGTTATACAGAGCGGCCGGAAGAGGAGAGCGCGTACAGCTTGCGAGGCCAGGCCGATCTGGTTCTGGGCGTGATGAACAAGCTGGAGTGCCCGACGGCACACGTTGTGGGTCACTCCTATGGTGCCGGAGTGGCGTTGACACTCGCTTTGCAGAACCCGGATCGCGTACGCTCGCTCGTCCTCGTTGACGGCGGAGTGACGGCAAGCGACGCAGGCGCTCCGTCGATCCCTCCGCTGTTCCGTCCCTTGGCCGAGTGGCTGATCCGCGGTTTGTTTCTCACTGAGCGGAATATCCGCGGAGCGTTGGAGTCGGCCGTTTACGATCCGGCTACGGTCACGTCGGACATGGTGAAAGGATACCTTCGCCCTCTTCGGGTCGAGGGATTCGACCGGGCGTTTCGCGGGCTGCTCGCGGCTGGGGACGGACCGATGGCCGATCTTGATCCTGCCGAGGTCGCGGTTCCCACGCTGGTTCTGTGGGGAGAAAACGACCCGTTTTTCCCGCTTTCAGCGGGACAGGCGCTGGCGGACGAGATTCCGGGTGCGGCGCTGGTCGTCTTTCCGATGACCGGACATCTTCCGATGGAGGAGCGGCCGAGCGAGTTTAACTCCGCGTTATTGTTGTTTCTCAAACAGAATCCTTGAGACATTCGTCGTAGTCGGTTTGGTCGAGCCGCGTTAACACCGGCCGGGCTCGATCCCCAGGAAAATGGTGGCCGGTTGCTCCGACTGGAATCCATGATGCGAAGCATTTTTCAATTGAAGATGGCGTTGGTTCTCGGGTGCATGATGACAGGGGGCTGCGGAATGTCGTTCCCTCCGCTGGCCGTGGTCGATTACGTCGACCCCGTGAGGTATGCGGGCAAGTGGTACGAGATTGCCCGTTATCCGAACACGTTCGAGCGCGGCTGCGTGGGTGTGACGGCCGAGTACACCATTCGCGATGACGGGAAGATCACGGTTCTTAACGCGTGCCGGCAGGGTGACCTGGACGGATCGGTCCGCAGCCAAGAGGGCATTGCCCGCATCGTGGACGAAGAGACCAACGCCAAACTCCGCGTGAGCTTCTTTTTCCTTTTCGAGGGCGACTACTGGATCATCGCCCTGGACGAGAATTACGAGTGGGCGGTCGTGGGCGAGCCGAGCCGAAACTTCCTTTGGATTCTCAGCCGCACGCCGCAGTTGGACGAGCAGATTCTCGCCGACATTTACGACATGCTTCCCGACAAGAATTACGATCCGTCGCGGCTGATACTTGTCGAGCAGCCGACGGAATGAGGAACTACAGCTTCCGGATCACGCCGACGACAACACCCTGGATGTCGACCTCGGTGGGATAAATGGGGCGGTATCGGCTGTTGGCCGGTTGCAGGCGAATGCGGCCCTTCTCCCGATAGAACTTCTTGAGCGTGGCCTCCTCGCCGTTAATGAGGGCCACGACGGTTTCGCCATTGCGGGCGTTGGAGCGCTTCTCGAAGACGACAAGGTCGCCCTCGCAGATGTGCTCATCGATCATGCTGTCGCCCGTGACGGTGAGGACGCCGACGGGGTGCCGGCTGTTGTAGAGCTGCTCGAGGTCGACGGCGTCGGATGTTTCAATGGCTTCGATGGGGCGGCCGGCGGCGATCCGCCCGACAAGGGGCAGCAGCGTGGGGCGCTCATCGGGAAGGCGGGCGCTGTTCGTCAACTCCAAAGAGCGAGCCTTGTTGGACCGGCGCGTGAGCATGCCTTTCTCGAGGAGCGCCTCGACGTGCTCGAACACGGTGATCTTGCTGATGCCGAGTTCGTCGGCCATCTCCTGCAGGGTCGGCGAATAGCCGTTGGCCCGCCGGCCGTCGCGAATCATCCGCAGGATTTCCATCTGCCGGGGAGTAACGCAAAGCGAATCGTCCGTCTCCGTCTTGCGCGTTCGTGCCATAACCGTGCTCCAGAAGGCGGGTCCAACCCGCCCGATTCCAAATCACCAATGGAAGCCGCCCGCTCGCCAGCAACGCGCTGAGCGCGAGCCTACGGCGATTCTCTCGAACCACGGCGACCAGACTTCCCGCCAGCCGGGACCACCAACCCGCGACCGCCCCGGAAGCCAGGGCCGGGGCCAGCGGATGGGCGGTGAGAGGAACGCGACGCAGGTTCGGCGCCCTCTTGGCGGGCCTCAAGCCGAGGTCGCGGCCGGTTCCCGTCGGGTGGTCCTGTTCCGGACTGTTCTCCGTGACCCAGGCGTCTCGGAAATCGCCGCCGGGGCCGAAGACGAACAGCGGAAGCGGACGATCGGATTCGCGACGGGGTCGCGGCTTTCGGAAGCGGAAGAACATCCCTGTTGCTCCGGGTCCTGATTTTGAACCGTGAAGGCGCGGCCGCGGGCGATCCGTGCCAGCGGCAACCGGCGCCTGCCGGTTCGATATCTGTTCGGATAAATAGTATCCTAACAACGACCCAACGTCAAGTGAAATCGGTGAGCAATTTCGGACCATGGCGAGCTCCCTGAGAGAGAGGCGCCTGGCTCCGCCGGGCGGGCTCTGTTGTGGTGCGCGTTGCCTTGAACGCTACGGGTTGTGGTATCGGCCGGATGGGGTTGGGGTGTGGAGGCAATTTTCACAGGCGGGGGCGCAGGAATTGCGCGATGGGGCGCTCGATCGTGGGATAGCGTGAGAGCGGGGGCGGTTGGAGGCATGCGAACCGCGTAATTCACTGCTCAAGGGCATGTCCACGAAGCGTGGACATGGCACACAAGAAAGTGGTGCGTCGGAGGCGCGGGGGATTTGGACGCTACGCCGTGCCTGATTGGCCATGGACTTCCGTCCCGCACTCGGGGCAGCGGTCCGGTGTGGCGCGGAGGTCGTATCCGCATTTGACGCAGAGGCCGAGTCGGCGACGGCGGCGGGTGCGCAGGTAACTCCAAATCGCGAAAGCTGGATAAGTAGTCAGCGCCACGAATGGGAACCACGCTGGACAGGCCAGCGCGATTACATACCGGTTAGTCCGTCGCCGCTCTTGTTCCTCCAGGGATAGCGAACCCAATCCCATGCCGCATCGCAGTTTGGGCTTTTCAACGGCTCGGCGGACGCGAAATCCGACTGCCTTGAGATCCCAGTCGTAGGTTTCCTTTGTGGCGGTCGCAGCCTGCCAACTGAATGCCATGCGCCCCTTTCCGATGCGGAGGTCGGCGTGATCCCAAGGACCTTGGTATCGAAGAATCGAGATGTACGAGTCGTCCAGGACCGTGGAGAGCGCGGCATCGATGCGAATCTTCTCTGATTCGTACGCCCAACCGGTGGACCAGTTGACCAAGCCGTGCGGGAAATGCGCGATAGCTGTGACGATGCCAACCGCCGCGGCGGCTGTCGCCATTCCGGCGAAGAGGAATCTTCGTAACCATCGCCCCACATTAGGCCTCATGGCTTGATTTCCTCTACTTCCCGGCCGCACTCGGGGCAGCGGGGGTGAACGGAATCGGCGCGATTTCCGCTGCATATTCTACCACGCGATTCGGAGGACAGGTGCGGGAATTCGGGCTCTCGCACTCTCGCACGCGGTGAGGGTGGCGCATGGCCGCTGTGCGACCCCTTCGGGGTCGGGGGATGGTTGGGCGTGCGAACCGTGGGCGGCGCTTCGCTTGCCCACGGCTACTGTCTTGCACCCCTTCGGGGTGAGGAAGCGCAAGAGGTGCATCAGGGGATGCACCCTACGAAGAGTGGTCCGCGGGGCGGACACTACCGTCTGCGTGAGAGGTGCGTCGGGGACGTTCCGTACAAGACTACTGTCTTGTACCCCTTCGGGGTGAGAGCATGTCCACGAGGCGTGGACATGGCACACAAGCGAAGAGTGGTCCGCGGGGCGGAAACTACCGTTTGCGTAAGAGGTGCGTCGGGGGATGCACCCTACGAAGAGTGCCCCGCAGAGCGGGCGCGACGGTTATTCGTCGCAGGAGAAGCGGAAGGCGTCGTCGAGGTCGACGGGTAACACCAGCGTGCGGAGGTTGGACGCGAGGGCGTCGGCGCACATGGCGGCGCGGGCGGCTGGATCGTTGACGAAATCGTCGGCGTATTCCGCGCTAAGGACGGGCTTGCCCGCGTCGATGAAGGGCTGCATCGCGTCGCACTCGTTGAACTCGTGGCATTGTTCGTTGACGGCGAAATCGAAGTAGTCGACGAGGTCAGGAATCTGTTCGAGGTCGTTCTTGAGGGCGACGGCGAGCCCGCGGGCGTGGGCCTCGTTGGCGAGGAAGCGGTTGAAGGCGAGCTGGTCGCGGGCGGTGATGCCGAATCCGGTGTCGTTGGTGAAGGCGGTGACGTTGTCGGGCTCGACGCCGTCGCAGCCGCGTTCGACGGCATAATCCAGGCGGCGGCGCATGATGGCGTGGACGTTGGAGGAGCGGATGTCCAGCCAGCGCTCGTCGGCGAAGTCTTCGAGGGTGTTGCCGAGCTCGGCGGGGAGAAACTCGTCGGCATCGTCGCGGAAGTCTTCGTAGGTCCCGGCGGAGAAGTAGCAGATGACCCGCCGGCCGGCGCTGCGGAGAATGGCGAGGGTTTCGTCGGACACGTCGAAGAGATCCACGTCGTAGACTTCCACGCCGTAGCCGGTGTTGATGTCGCCCTGGGCGTTGGGCTGAAGCTGCCACTGCCACGTGGCGGACACACCGGGGCGGTACCAGTCGCCCTGGGTGACGGGCGGGACGTCGGGGTCGAGCTCTTCGCCGTTCGAGCCGGCGGCCATGATGGTGAATTCGTCAACGGTCATGCCGCCCACGGTGAGAAACGCGAGTTCCAGCCGATTGCTGTACACGTCTATGCGAAGGGCGCCGTAGTCATCAGCGAAGCGGACGGCGCTGCCCTGCTGTGGGGTATCGACAAAGCCGTGAATGTCCACGCCGCCGAGGCCGTCCACGATGTAGGTCAGCCTGTCGCGAACGATGCGCTCGTAGACGTGATCGTTGCCGGAGAGGATCAGATCGAAGCCGAGGTCTTTCCAGTCCCAGCGCATGTGGGCGCCCTCATCGACATGGCGGTCGGCCGAGGAGTAGGGCGGCTCGTGGAAGTAGGCGATCTTGAAGGTGGAGGTGGAGGCGGCAACACGCTGCTGCACCCATTGGCCCTGGACGGAGTCCTGGGTGACGCCGTCGGGTTCGCAGCCTTCGAGGCTGTGGATGGAGAAGAAGTGGACCGGTCCGCGGACGAAGTCGTAGTAGCGCTCGTTGCCGGAGGAGTCGTCGGGGAGGGTGAAGTAGCGGAGGTAGTCGTCGAGTCCGTCGGGATCGTCGCAGGTATCGCCCCAGTCGTGGTCACCGGGCGTGGGGAAGAAGCGGTTCTCGGCGGAGCCGGGGCCGGAATCGCCCAGGTAGTTGCCAATGAATTCGTGGAAGTATTGGCCGATGGCCAGCTCCAGGCCCTCGAACGTGCCGCGGTAGGCGCCGTCGCTGTAGTCGTTGTCGCCGACGGTGATGATGAAGTCGGGGTTCCAGCTCTTGATCATGTCGGCGACGGCGCGGGTGTTGTCGTCGTCGTCGCCGTAGTCGCCGATGGCCGCGACGGTTAGCAACTTGTCGGCGGTGTTGTCGTTACTATTGTCATTGACATTGTCATTGTCGTTCGAGTTGATGTTGTCATTCGAGTTGATGTTGTCGTTGGCATTGGTGTTGTCATTGCCGGCCGGTGGTGCTGAGGGCGTGCAGGCGCCGGACGTCCACAGTAGGACCTGCGCGGCGGCGAGCAAAGTAATTCCGACAACGGGAAGCGGACAGGCTCTGCCCCCGGTGGCACGACGAACGATTGAATGCATCAGGCCCTTCCTCTCGAATAGACGGGGCATGATCGCGGCAAATTGCCGGAATGGCAACTCGATTGGGGGCGAAGTCGCGAGATTCGAGCGCCGGGGCTTCAGTGGACCTGGTCGGCGACCTGCTGGTAGCGGGTCCTCATTCGCTGAGTCCATTCGTCGAGTACCTGGTCGGACTCGTACTGGGGAGACCGATGGCAGGATTGGCCCGGTTCGAGCGCGGAAAGCTGAGCGCGGGACTGTCCCAGATCAACGTGACGGCCCAAGTCGATCGTGAAGGGATTCTCGCTGATGGCCAGATCGGAGCTGAATTCCTCGTGGATCGCAGGGAGAATCGGATAGTGGTAGAGGGTGGAGGAGTTTACCGATCCTTTCTCGGTGCGGAGGCCCCAGAGCTTTTGTCCGTCTTCCGTGAGGTTGTAGCGAACGAAGGCTGCGGCGAGTGCGGGATCGCGGGCGCAATTCAAGACGCTGACAGCAGCGGGGGAAACGGTGGCGACGCCGGGTGGTACCAGGAAACGGAGCGCGCCGTCTGACCGATCGATGCGTTCCTGCGCATTATCTTTGGTCTTGTTGGCGGCCCCGGGGGGTCGAGAGACCCATGAGCATAGTGAATCCGTCGGTGGGGCGTATGCCGTGAGCTGTTAAGAAATTGTTAAGCAGAGGTTTGGGAGGCCAGGTGACCAGTACCGTCACCCCGGTGCGTTTTACGCGGCTCAGCCAAATTGCGTCAGTTCTTCTACCGATAAAACGGGCAGTAATCGACGGGAAGGGGATGGTGGCGTCATGCGCGGTAGGTACGCGCACGAGGTTCCTGGAACGGAAGTGAATGTTCGGCATCCTGGCTCGACAGGTTCTCCTGCCCGTGCATGAGCGGTTGCTTGGCCGGCCGACGCTGCGCCTGGCGGCCGAGCTGGAGGCATCGCAGTGGCGGTCTCCGGCCGAGATCCGGGCGCTTCAGGGCGAGAAGCTGGGGGCGTTATTGAACCACGCGGCACGTCACACCCGGTTCTACCGGGATCGATTCGCGCAAGCGGGTGTGGATGTATTGCGAGACGACCCATTCGAGGTGCTCCTGAAACTCCCAGTTCTCAAAAAGGCCGAGATTCGCGCCAATATTGAGAAGATGGTTTGGGCGGAGGTTGCCGGGGGACTTCACCCATTTGATACGGGAGGCTCCAGCGGTGAGCCGTTGCGTTTCTTCGTCTGTCGGCGACGACAGGCCGCGGACCAGGCAGCGCGAATCCGCACCCATCGCTGGTTCGGCGCTGAGTTCGGCGATCGCGAGTTGTATCTTTGGGGTTCGCCGATCGAGCTACGCCGAACGGACCGGTACAAGGCGTGGCGCGACCGGTTGTTCAACCACCGGCTGCTCAGCGCCTTCGATATGTCGCCAGCGCGCCTTGATGCGTACTTTGACGAGTTGGATCGATTTCGCCCACATTGCATTTTTGGATACCCGAGTAGCCTCGCACTGCTTGCGAACTACGGCCGCTCGCGCGGAAGGGCGGGCAACCTGGAATCGCTGAAGGCGGTTTTCGTCACCGGCGAGGTGTGCTTTCCCCACGATCGCGAGAACCTGGAGGACTATTTCCAATGCCCCGTGGCTGACGGCTATGGCGCTCGCGACGCGGGTTTTCTCGCACATGAGTGCCCGGACGGCGGCATGCACATCAACGCGGAACAAGTTTTCATTGAGATCTTGCGCGATGGGCGTCCGGTGGAGGCCGGGGAGTCGGGCGAAATCGTGGTGACGCACCTGGACGCCCTGGGAATGCCGCTGATTCGCTATCAAACGGGCGATGTAGGGCGCTTGCAAGTGGGACGGTGCACATGCGGGCGCGGGCTGCCGCTGATGGATGTCGTGGAGGGGCGAACGACGGATTTCGTGCACCTTCCGGACGGTACGAGGCGTCATGCGCTGGCGGTGATCTATCCCCTGCGGGAGCGTGAGGACGTGGGAGCTTTTCGCATCCGGCAGCGTGTGAATTACGTCGTGCAGGTGGAAGTATCCGGCGTGGAGGGACGGGGAGCGCCGGATCGAGAGGCCATTGCGACGGCGGTTGGCCGGGCAGTGGGAGGCGATATTCCTGTTCGGGTAGAGGTTGTCAACCGAATCACTGCGTCGGCGTCGGGGAAGTTTCAGTACGTGCGATCCGAGGTAGCCCAGGGACGAGTCGCATGGGAACCGGCTTGTGTGGCGGGCCTTGCGAAGGGAGCCGGGCATGGCGCCTGAGGTGCTGGACATTACGCCATGCCGGGACGGAGCGCATTCGCGCGGTGCAGTCGCCAGCGCGCATATCGAACAAATCGATGACCTTCGCTGCGATGAATGGAATGCGTATGTGGCGCGTCACCCCAATGGCACGATTTTCCACACCTGGGGCTGGCGGTGGGCAGTGGAGAAGTCGTTCCAGCATCGTCCCATCTACCTGGTTGCCATGCGAGAAGGACGTATTGCGGGTTGCCTGCCGTTGTTTCACGTGCGGAGTCTCTTCCTTGGTTCCATGTTGATCAGCGTTCCCTATGCCGTAGGCGGGGGGATTCTGGCGGACGATGTGGAACCGGCGGGGGCGCTGTTCCGAGCGGCTCGGGATTTGTGTTCGGAGTTATCCTGCCGCTGCGTGGAGTTCCGCAGCGAGAAGGCGTCGATCGACGAGCTTGCAGTCTCGGACCGGTACGTCGGATTCGAGCGCGAATTGCCGGGTCGCCCTGAGGAGGTGTTGGGCTGGCTTCCGCGCAAGGCGCGGGCCGCGGCACGGCAAGGGCGGGAGCGGTTTGGGCTTGCGATCGCACACGGCGAGGAGCATCTCGATCTGGTGTGGCAGTTGTATGCGGAGAACATGGGCCGGCTGGGTTCGCCCGTGTATCCCAAGCATTTCTTTGAGGCGCTGGCGGAAGCAACGGAAGGTCGGCATTGGGTTTCAAGGGTGACATGGGATGGGAAGCCGGTGGCGGGGTTGGTGACGTTTCTCCACGGCGATCGGGTCATGCCCTATTTCTTTGGATCGACGCCATCGGCCAAGGTCTGTCACGCGGCAAACTTCATCTACATGAGCGTGATGGAACGGGCGGTCGAAGAGGGGTATCGCGCATTCGATTTCGGCCGGTCGCGACGCGACAACGCGGGCAGTTGTGACTTCAAGCGCTTTCAGGGCTTTACACCGCGACCGCTTGGGTATCAGACCTATTGTCCTCCGGGTGAGCACGCCCCGGCGTCGTCCCCGTCGAGCGGGCGGTATGCCCTGGCACGGCACATTTGGCGTCACCTGCCACTTGCGTTGACGACGGCGCTCGGCGGCCGGCTGACGAAGCACTTTCCAGGGTGACAATCGTGCGGATTCTGTACTTGGCCCATCGTGTCCCCTACCCGCCAAACAAGGGCGACAAGCTTCGCGCATTCCGGCAAATCGAGCATCTCTCGACAAAACACGAAATCTGGTGCGCGGCGTTTGCGGACCGGGGCGAGGACGGGCGGCACGTGGATTCCCTGCGGCGCTGGTGCGCGGAAGTGGAGGTCGTCCGATTGCGGCCGGCATGGGCGAAGTTGCGGGCCTTGGTTGCGTTGGCTCGAGGGCGAACGCTGACGGAGGGTTATTTCTGGTCGCATGCCATGCGGACAGCGCTGGCGGCGTGGTCCGCACGCACGAGGTTTGATGCCGTGTTCGCCTATTCGTCGAGCATGGCGTCTTATGCGCTTGGCGTTCCTGCCGGGCGGCGGATCCTCGACCTGTGCGATCTGGACAGCCTGAAATGGCAGGACTACGCACGGTTCGGGCGAGGTCTGATGTCGTCGCTTTATGAAATCGAGGGACGGCGGCTTGGGCGCCGGGAGCGATCTTGGATTACCGCGTTCGACGCGACATTGCTGATTACCGAAGCCGAGGCTTCGCACCTGCCGTTGCACTTGCGTCGCCGGGTTCAAATCATGGGGAACGGCGTGACACTTGGCGAGTGGGGTGTGGCCGCGCGAAGTGCGCACGACGATGACGGTCCGGTCATCGGCTTCGTCGGGGCGATGGACTATCTTCCCAATGTCGACGCCGTGACGTGGTTTGTGCGCACGTCCTGGCCTGCGATTCGCGCCCGATTTCCCGAGGCACGGTTCCGCATCGTCGGTCATCGTCCGGTGCGCGCCGTGCGGCGGCTGGTGAGTTTTCCCGGTGTGGAGGTCGTTGGTGCGGTCGCGGATGTCCAGGCCGAGGTCCGCCGGACGGACGTGAGTGTCGCGCCGCTGCGCATCGCCCGAGGGCTGCAGAACAAGGTTCTGGAAGCGATGGCGGAGGGCGTGCCGGTTGTGCTCACGCCCGGCGCTGCCGAGGGAATCGACGGGCGCGCCGATCATGACTACTGCATTGCGGCGGAGGCAACGGACTTCGCCGTCCGTGTGGTGCGTCTGCTTCTGGATGCGACCCTGCGCGATCGCATCGGTGCAGCCGGTCGTGCGCTCGTAGCCCATAAGTTCCGATGGGCGGAGCAACTCGCGCGGCTGGATGAAGTCCTCACAGACGGCGGTGAGCCGCATCGTGTGGTCGCACAACGGACGATTCAACCTGACGGCGACCATCCCGGCTTGATGCGTCCCGGTATCGGCCCCCGCGAAACACGTGAGTTGGTCAGCCCAGGTTCAGGGCCTTGATCGACTTCTTATCCCGCGCGAACAGGTACTTCCCGGCGACCGTCGGTACCGTCCAGGATACGTCATCGAATAGCTGGAACTTGGCGAGGACCGTAAAGTCCTCGGGCGTTGCCGCAGCCAGAGCCAGATTCCCGTCTTCGTCCAGGATGATGAGCTTGCCGTCGGCCTGGATGACGTTGGCCTTGCTGAATCCGCGCTTCCGCCAGGCGATGTCCCCGGTTTTCATGTTCACCGCGGCGATAAAGAATGTGCCCTGGGTGCCGGTGCAGCCATACACGAAGTCTCCGTTGGCGACGGAGGTGACGTGATAGAACTGAATTTTCCGTGTCGACCAGACTTCGCTGACGCTGTATTGACTGCCGGTACGTTCGATCTTCAGCCCGTGTGCGCCGGCATCGGGTGAGGAGAAGAACAGGATGTTGCCGGAGGCCAAGGTGGGCATGCAGATGTTCTGCTTCCACTGATTCTCCTGGGGGAAGCTCCATTTGATCTCGCCGGTGGCGGGTTCCAGCCCGACAATCTCGGTGGCCATGAACGTGACGAGATGGTCCTCGCCGTCGATCCTGAACAGGCGGGGCGTCGAGTAGCCGTTCTCGAAGCTCGCCGACTTCCACTTCACGGATCCGTCCTTCTGATCGAAGGCGACGATGCTCTGGTCCTTGGCGCCAACAAGCGCAATGACCGTGTTCTTGTACGCGATGGGACTGGACGCGTAGCCATGCATGAGGAAATTGCCGCCCAGATCGTCCCAGAGGTTCTTATGCCAATGCGGCTTGCCGGTGAACTTATCGAGGCAGTGCATCTTGCCGGCGATGCCGATGGTGTAGAGCCGATCCTCGACGATGAGCGGTGTGGAGCGCGGGCCCGAGCCGAAGTCCTTGACGTGGCCTTCCTTCACGGCGGACTCATAGCGGTATTCCCAGACGGTTTCGCCGGTGTCGGCTTTGAGGGCGATGACCGCTTCCTTGTCTTCCGAGGCGCGATACATGGTGTAGAGGACGCCGTCTTCGAAGAGGATCGCGGAGTAGCCGTCACCGAGTTCTCGTTCCCAGACCTTGGGCGGACCGGACTCCGGCCAGTTGTCGGCGAGCCCCGCGGCCGAGGCCTTGAAATCCTGGTTGGTGCCGCCCCATTGCCGCCAGGCGGATTCGCCGGGAGATTCGGCAAGCGCCGCGCCGGCAAAGCCGGCGATAACCAGGCCCGACGTCCAGAGACGAGACCAGCGGATGGAGTGTCGTCGAGAGGGCATGGGTCCAGTCCTTTCCTTGTTGAAGGGCGGGACGCATCGGTCCCGAAAGCCCAGGCGGCCCGGCCCATCGTGCCGCCCGGGGGATCAGTGGATTCGTGCAATCGTCGGTGGCCGCCGAATTCGCGTCGTTCCTCGGAACGTGCGGCGGCTTAGCTCGTCGTCTTGTCCTTAATGTCAACACCGGGCGGCGGATTGAACTCGAAGAGCGACTTGTCCGGCTTGACGTTCATCTCAATGTCAGAGAGTGTGAGCAGGGAATCCGGCAGGTCGGCACCGGGTCGTGCGCTCTCCACCTCCCGCTTCAGCAGCAGTCCCCACTCCTTGCTGATATAGAAAGTGATATGGCGTTTGAGGCGGCTGGCAATGGATGTGCCGGTTATGATCCACACTGGTCGGCCGTCAAGCTCGCCCTCGGGCTGAGCGTTGAGGAGGTAGTTATCGTCGAGATAGTCGAACAGGGCCTGACCGCCCAATTCGATGCCCGAGTTTTTCTGTTCGCGCTTGGTTCCGCGGTAAAGTCCGTCCTTCTCGGTCATATTGTATAGGTAGCGTCCATCCGCGACGGTCGTGAAGGTTTCCGTCACCATGCCGCCGTCCACGGCAGAGAAGTGCTTGGAAATTAACTCCTGCCGGTACTGGTCCTTTCCATCGGACTTTCTATAAACGACGGTTCCTTCGGACAGGTGTTGCGACATGCCCGTGCTGGCCTGGAGGTTGACGTCCAGGGTCACCTTGGCGCGGAAGCTGTCGACTTTCTTCCAGGCGGCTGTGATTTCCTTCTCGATCGTGCTCAACTCGGGCGCCTTTGCCGGCGGGGCAGATTCTTGAGCGCTGGTGTTGACGGCGATTCCGATCAGGAAAAGGGCGGACCAAAGAATGTGAGATTTCATGGACTGCAACCTCCGAGGCGAAAACAACGATTGGTTCGAACCGAGACAGCCTCCCGCTTGGGGCCGATCTTACCAGCGCCTTAGGCTAAAAAATCGGCAAGAGCCGTGCAAGACTCCCGTTGATCGATTGGCCCATTTGAACAACGAAACCACGTTGCAGGCGGATTGGACGGTAACCCGTCTGTAACGAACAAGTCCACGATCACTCTGGGAACTCGTTCGTTTTTCGGTAACCCTCCGGCACGCGGAGCGTGAACGGGTCGCGGTCGAGCTGGGGATCCACGACCAGTGAACGGAGGGTCATATCGATCGTGCCCTCATTGCCTTCCCGCACAATGAGTCGAACCACCCGCCGGGGAAGGCTATCGGATCGGGCGATGTACCAGCTGTCTTTTCGCCCCTGGATGGCGACATCCACGCGATCGCACTGGACGCCGGCGATCTCCTCGGGCTTTCCGAGAGTGATGCTCTTGGACGACAACTCTTCCTTGAATGGCTCGGGCGAGGCGAAAGCGGACATGACGGCTCGCTGAATGGCGCGGCTGTCAGGCCCGAGGACCAGCGGGTCCATGTCTTCGTACGCTGTCTTGGTATCGGGATCGACGAGGAAGTAAACATCGCCGTTGGAGCCGGCTTCGCGTTCCGTGGTCTTGCCGTCCTTGTCCATGATGCGAACGCGGCAATGGAAGCGGTCGATTTCCCATTTCGACTGGTTGCCGATGGTGACCGTACCCTCCACATCCGGAACGAATTCCTTCAACCAGCCGCTGGCGCGAAGCTCTACGTCGTATCGAACCACCTCGGATTTCTTCATGGCTTCGGCGGAATTCTGCAGCAAGGCGACGGCTGCGGCATCGCGCTCGCCGGAATCGCCTTTCGCCTGCTCCGTCTGAAGCGGGCTCAAAATCAGAGTGAGCAGGAGGAGTGTGGAAGCGGTCGTCATTGTGGTCTCCTGGCAGAGAGATCGGTCTCCGGGTGCGGTGCACGCCCAGGATTTGGCTCGGGATTCTGATCATCCGTCCGATGGTAATCCCCGGTCTCGTGGGGGCATCCTAGAGGAAATGGGCATCTGATCGCAAGATGAGATCCGTCGGATCCAGTCAGGTCCAGTCCCGTTGCACCCGGTCCTCAGACGATCCCGGCGAATTGGGCAAGCGCCTCCGGGTTGGCGAGGGCGTCCCGGTTGGGAACGTCCTCGCCGTTGATGATGCGCGCGACCGCCAGTTCCACCTTCTTTCCGCTGATCGTGTAGGGGATGGCCGTCACCTGCCTGATGTGCCTGGGAACGTGTCGTTTGGTGGTTCCCTCGGCGATTCGCGCCTTGATTCTCCTGGTCAATTCATCGTCGAGGTTCACGCCGGGGCGGAGAACGACGAACAGACAGATTTCCACGTCGGCGTCCGCGGTGTTCTTCCCGACAACGACGCTGTCCATGATCTCGCCGATGGACTCAACCTGCCGGTAGATCTCGGCCGTACCAATACGCACGCCGCCGGGGTTGAGCGTGGCGTCGGAACGCCCGTAGACGATGACGCCGCCGCGTTCGGTGATCTCCACAAAGTCGCCGTGGTGCCAGACGCCGTTGAACCGGTCAAAGTAGGCCTTGCGGTACTTGTCGTCGTCGGGGTCGTTCCAGAAGTTCGTCGGCTGAGAGGGGAAGGGCGAACAGCATACCAGCTCGCCTTTCTGCCCCACGACCGGTCTTCCATTGAAGTCGAACGCCTTGACGTCCATCCCCAGCCCGAGCGATTGGATTTCCCCGGCGTAGACGGGGAGCACGGGGTTGCCGAGCATGAAGCAGCTGATGATGTCCGTGCCGCCACAGATGCTGGCCAGTTGCAAATCTGCTTTCACATGCTGATAGACCCAGCGGAAGTTTTCAACGGTGAGCGGCGATCCGGTGGAGAGGATGGCGCGAAGTCTGGAAAGATCGTGCTGCTTCGCCGGTTCGATGCCCGCCTTTTCGCACGCGGCGATGTACTTGGCGCTGGTTCCGAAGACGGTGATGGGGAGGCGCTCGGCCAGTTGCCAAAGGTGATCCATCGAGGGGTGCGACGGGCTGCCTTCGTAGAGCACGACGGTGGCGCCGACGCCCAGAGCGCTGACCAGCCAGTTCCACATCATCCACCCGCATGTCGTGAAGTACAGAATCGTGTCATCGCGGCGGAGATCGGTGTGGAGCATGAGCTCCTTCATGTGCTGGATGAGCGTTCCGCCGTGGCCGTGTACGATGCACTTCGGGATGCCCGTCGTGCCCGACGAATACATGATGTAGAGCGGGTGATCGAAGTGCACGGGTTCGAAAGTCAGGGTCGTATCGCTTGCGAGGAAGTCGCCCCATAGCGTGGCGTTCTTCAATCCGGCAAGGTCGGGACGATCCTGGGTGAAGGGCACGATCACGGCGCGCTGGAGACTGGGGATGCGCTCCATGATGCCGCGGACGCGCTCGAGCGAATCGATCCGTTTGCCGTTGTAGTAGTAGCCATCGGCGGCGATAAGCAGCTTGGGCTCGATCTGTCCAAAACGATCGAACACGCCTTCGATGCCGAAGTCCGGCGAGCAGGACGACCACACCGCACCCAGGCTCGCGGCGGCGAGCATGGCGATGACCGTCTCGGGAACGTTGGGCATGAACGCGCCGACGCGATCGCCGCGCTGCACGCCCGCGCCGCGCATCGCGGAGGCAGCACGGGCGACGTCGGTGCGAAGCTGGCGGTAGGTGATATTCCTCGAGCGCCCCAATTCATCCTCCGCGGCCAGGGCGATCCGGTCATCATCGAATCGGAGCAGGTGCCGAGCGAAATTGAACTCCAGGCCGGGAAACCAGCGTGTCGTGAGCATGCCGTCGCCGAAGCGAATGGCGCGAGGGGGGCGGGTGGCCTCGATTCCCGCGAAATCCCATATTTCCTTCCAGAATAGATCGCTGCGAACCACCGACCAGTGGTGGAACGCCGGCCAGTTCGGCTCGAAGCCATGCCTGCCGGCCAGGGTCTGCATAAGTTCGTACATCTGCGAGCGACGGACCTGATCCTCGGTGGGCTTCCATAGCATTTCGTGTGCGGGCATGGGGGATTCCTTGAAGCAGGCCATGAGCGGCGTGATCCGCTCCATCGGTCATTTTCGGCGAGGATCTGGGAGCGTCAATGCAGGCGACGAATGGATTCAGTGATGACGAGAACAGCTCAGCGGGGCTCGAATCGGTTCCCGGGCAGGCGGCGGATGCGCCCGCGGAGCTCAAGCCCGGTGAGCGAGGCCAGTACGTGGCCGGCATCGAAGCCCGCTCTTTCGCAAATCCTGTCGGCGTCCGTGGCTCCATCGCGCAGCGCGTCGAGCACGGCCTGGTCGACCGCGGAGAGTGAACGGTCCGCTCCGGGTACGACTGCCTGGGCGGCGACCTGTGGATCAAACAGCGAAACCGGTGAGGCGGCCTCCTCATTCTTCGCGGCGGATGGCGGCGCGTTGATGTGCATGATGCGCCCCACATCGCCCAGGTCCGAAAGCACATCGTCGAGGCAGGTGATCAGCTTGGCATGTCCCTCGCGGATCAGGGCGTTGACGCCGGCGGCGCGGTCGGGCTGGTCGATGCGGCCGGGGACGGCGAAGGCCTCGCGGTTGTAATCGGCGGCGAGCCGAGCGGAAATCAACGCGCCGCTGCGCTTGCCCGCTTCGACCACAATTACGCCCAGGGCCAGGCCGACGATGATTCTGTTGCGGCGCGGGAAGTTCTTCGCGTCCGGGGCGACGTCGGGCGGGAGCTCGCTGACCAGTGCGCCGGCTTGGACAATGTGTTCGGCCAATTCGGCGTGCTCCGGGGGATAGACCGTGGCGAGTCCGTTGCCGAGTACGGCAATGGTTCGCCCGCCCGCCTGAAGGGCCCCCTGGTGTGCGTGGCCGTCGATGCCCCGGGCGAGCCCGGAGACGATGGTGAAACCCGCTCCAGCGAGACTCTCTGCGAAGCGAAGTGCCTGCTCCCGTCCGTAGTGCGAACAGCGTCGCGTACCCACGATGGCCATGCCAACGGCGTCAGTCGGTTCGAGCCTGCCCTTGACGAAAAGGCAGATCGGTGGATCGGAGATGTGCAGAAGGGGGCGGGGATATTCATCGTCTTCCTGGCAGAGAACGCGAACGCCCAGCTCTTCGCAGCGATCGATGATGCGGGACGTTTCTGCATTTCGCCGCGACCCGACGATCGCCTCGGCGGAGGTTCGCCCGATGCCTTCGGCGCGGGTCAGTTCGGTTGCGGACGCTCCCAATACCGCTTCGGGAGTGCCGAAGTGTCTGATCAGGCTGCGGAGTCGAACGGGACCGACGGCATCGGTTTCGGCCAGTTGGAGATAGAGTCGGCCGCGATCGGAGATGACCGCGGGATCGTGCGATGCGGAAGGTGAAACCGCCGCGGAAGATGACTCAGGCGCGGTCATGGGGACTTGGCTTGTTCCGCGATCCACACTCGCATGCGCGTCTCGAGCATATCCAGGGGCATAGGACCTCCCGAGAGCATGAACTCGTTGAACACGCGGAGATCGAAGCGGTCACCGAGCTTTTCTTCTGCCTCGCGGCGGAGGGCGTCGAAATGCTGCCGGCCGATCTCCGCGCCGGCGGCCTCGCCCGGCAGGCTGATGCAGCGGATGACGTCCGACTCGATTTCCTCGTCCGTTCGCGTGGTATTCTCGCGCATGTAAGCCACGGCTCGGTCGTACGACCATCCCTTGGCGTGGATGCCGGTGTCGATGACAAGCATGGCGGCGGAATTGATGCCTTTCTGAACGGAGACGATTCGCTGGAACCGAGTTTCTTCATCGCTTGGTTGGCGAGGGAATGTTATCGTCAACAGGTCAGACCCGAAGAATGCCGTGAAACGAGCGTGTCGGCGAAACTCCGGGAGATTCAACGGGAGATAGAGTTGGTACCCGTAACTTCCCACGGCCTCCCGCCGCCGCCACTCCTCAGCCGCGCGGATGTCTTCGTCTGTGAAGCTCGCGAGTTCCTTTCTTAGGCGCGCAACCTCGGCGACTCCCATCTCGTGGGCCTCTTCCGGCTTGATGGGAATCGTGGCGTGGAGTCGAAGTGCGGCGGCGTAGATAGCATCCCCGCCGGTAATGTCACCGAGCCCGATCGAATTGCGGCAGAGCGGCATGTACTCGTCGAGAAGATAGGCGTGCAAGCTGCGAAGCGCCGAATCCACTTGTTCATTGACCGCAGCAGTAGTGCTTGCCCAACGCGCATTCGATTCTTCAATTGTCTCGTTAGTCCCGCAGGTACTGAGAGGGACAATTAGGGCAAGCTTGATCAATCTGCCGCCCGAGCGGACGTTCACCTGCGGCACTGTGCGCTCCACGAGCAGGCACGGCAGCACAAAGCCCGACTGGGCCGCGGTGTGCATGTTGAGCTCAAGGTCGGCGATCTGTATCGGGAAGGCCCTGAGCCTCGCAATGTACGCGTCATCGACCCTTGTATCGCGGTCGAAGTTCGTCAGGTCGATTTGCGGTCCGCTGACCGGCGTAATAGGCACCAGGGCCCAAGGCAGCGAAGCACGGAGAATCTCGTCACGGATGCAGCGCTGAAGCAGGTCCAGCGTGAGGCGGTCGTCTGCACTGAGTGTCGGCCGGGGAATGCGGTCGGTATCGATGAGAAGAGTGTTGAGGTCCTGCTGCCATTTACGGTTGGCAGCCGGGGAAAGGTCTTCCAAGTTGCCGGACAGGGGATCCTGGCGATCAAGTGCGCATTGCGTCGGAAAGCGGGCGCAGTAAAGCGACCAGTAGCGGTCGGCTAGTTGCTGGACGGTCGGGACTTGCGAGCCAAGGTTCGGCGGGGCGAAGCCGAGACAGGTTCCGGCGGCGATAACGCCGATCAATCGAAACACCCAGCACAGTGAGCGGCGCTTGGGAGAATTCATAAAGACTAGCGTAACCAGCCCACAGGAGGAATTCCAGTGTCGCGGAGTGCGGCGGAATCGAGCTAGGTGCGCTCCATGCGGGCGAATACCACGCTGCCCAATGAGAGGCCGAGGATTCCGACGGCGACGAGCACACCGCAGGGCAGGGCCATTTCGGCCGGTGAGAAGCCGCGGAAGATCGCGCCCTCCATGGCGTAGATGGCCCAGGAGACTGGGCTGACGTTGCTGGCGGTCTGCATCCAAGAAGGCATGAACATGAGCGGCATCATTCCGCCGCCGATCATGGCGAAGACCATGAGGATGGCCCAGCCGATACCTCCCGCGGCCTGCTCCGTCTTGCCAAGCACGGAGAGCAGCATCATGATGCCCGTGAAACACGCGGCGCAGGATGCGACCGCCAAGGCGAGAAGCGGCAGGGAGTCTGGTCGAAGTCCGAATACGATACTCGCGAACAGGAACAGGAAGGCTGCCACGGTGACGGTGGTCAGAAAGCACGCCAGAGCCTTGCCCGCGATGATGTCGCCGAAGCGGATGGGGGAGATGCGGAGGCGCATGAGCGTGCCGCTGTTGCGTTCCACGACCAGGGAGATGCCGAAGGCCGCGGCGCAACCCATGATGCCCCAGACGATGCCCTGCGGGAAGGTGATGTCGAAGCTGGTTTTGGGATGACCTTTCTCGCGCTGCGTCTCGACGGCTTCGACGACGACGGGTTCTATCCCGCCGAAACCGCCGTTACCTTCGCCGCCCGAAATCTGGGTGGTGAACTTGCTCAGTGAGGGCAGGAACGCGCTGAGGGCAATACGCATGATCGGGTCCATATCGGTGTCGGAGGCGACCCGGGCGAGCATGTCCTCGGTCATCCTGTTCATTTCTGCGGGGTCGCGGAAGAGCGTGTCGAGGCGCTCGAAGTAGCGGCGGGTCAGCACCCCCTGGAGCATGGCCGATTCCGCCTTGCGCGAGGGGTCGATTCCTGTGCGAATCTTCGGCGAGCCGCCCCAGAAGGGCATCTTGGCGCTCTCGCCAAAGCCCTCTTTCAGGATGACATAGGCCACAAGCCGGCCCTTGCGGACGAGGTTGGCCGCCGTCTCCCGGTCCATGTCGCAAAGCGTATCACCAGCGCGAACCTTGCGGCGGGCATCGATGTCGCCACCGTCCACCATGCGCTGGATGAATTCGTGCGACAGCTCCGTGTCGTCCTCGTCGATGACGGCGACCTTGAGGGCGCGTGTCTCCTGTCCCATGCCGGAGAAGACAATACCGAACAGCGAGGCGTATATCACTGGGAAGAAGAACGTGAAGAAGAAGCCCACCTTGTCGCGGAAAAGCAGCGACAGGTCTTTCTTTGCGAGTGTGAGTGCCGTGCCCATCAGTCCCGCAAGCTCCTTCCTGTAAGATTGAGGAACACCGTCTCGAGGTCGGGTTGTTCGAGTCGAAACGAGGACAGGCGAGTCTCCGTCTGCAGTCGAACGAGCTCCGCGACGGGATCGTCGGTCTCAACGCGAACCTCGCCGCGGTCCGTTTCAGCGCGGACTACGCTGCGCCCGCCGTGTCTGCGGATCAGTCCGTCCACGGAGTCGAGGTCCAGCAGCCGACCGTGGTCGATAATGCCCACCCGGTGGCAGAGCCGCTCCGCTTCCTCCATGTAGTGCGTCGTGTAGATGACAGTCGTTCCGTGCTCCCGCAGTGCCAGGATTTTTTCGAAGATGGCGTTCCGCGATTGGGGATCGACTCCGACGGTGGGCTCGTCAAGCAACAGCAGCGGCGGATCGTGCACGATGGCGACCGCGAGGTTCGCTCGTCGTTTCATTCCGCCCGAGTAGGTCTTGACCCGGTCGCGGCGACGCTCCGTCAAGCCTACGAAATCCAGTGCCCACGCCACACGCTCGCGAAGTCTCCGGCCGGTAAGACCCTGCAATCTCCCGAAGAAGCGGATGTTGTCCTCTGCGCTGAGGTCTTCGTATAGGGCCAGCGCTTGAGGCGCGGTGCCGATTTGCGCGCGAACCGCAGGGTTCGTTGGAGCCCCGCCGCCATTGATGCTTACGGTCCCGCCATCGGGCACCAGAAGTCCCACGGACAGCGCCACGGTCGTGCTCTTGCCCGCTCCGTTGGGACCGAGCAGGCCGAAGATTTCCCCGCGCTGGATTTCCAGTGTCAGGTCATCGACCGCCCGTGTTGCCCCAAAGCTCTTTCTTACCGCGCACAATTGCAGCATGACGCAGGCTCTCCCAGAGTGAGGTTCGTCCTCACGCCTAGATTATTGACAACGGGCGATGTCACAAGTTGTCACGACGCCGGGCTCTGGACCAATCGGCTGACATGGAGTTCCACGCAATCGGCGAGGGCGCCGAGGTGGTATCCGCCCTCGAGGATGCTCACCAGGCGGCCCGAGCAGTGGCGCCGGGCGCTATCGAGCAGGTAATCGGTCATCCAGCCGAACGAGGCGGTGTCCAGTTCGAGCGGCGCAAGTGGATCCTGCACGTGCGCATCGAATCCGGCCGAAACGAGGACAAACTCGGGCTGGAATCGCTCAATGGCCGGGTGGATCGGATCGTCGAAAGCTCGGCGCCAGACTTCGTCGAGTCCCGGTGGAAGTATGGGGATGTTGATCGTGAACCCTTCGCCTTCTCCTTTGCCGCGCTCATGTTCGTAACCCGTGCCGGGGTAAACGATGCTGGGGTGGCCGTGGAGGCTGACAAAGAGCAGGCGCGGATCGCTCTCGAAGCTGTGCTGTGTACCGTTGCCGTGGTGAACGTCGAAGTCGAGGATGAGTACGCGGGACAGGCCGTGGTCCTCGAGCAAATGCCGCGCGGCGATGGCGATGTTGTTGAACAGACAGAATCCGAGCGACACATGGTGTTCGGCGTGGTGCCCTGGAGGGCGCACGGCGCAGAAGGCGTTCTTGAGCCTTCCGCTCATCACATCATCGACGGCGTTGAGGACTGCCCCCGTGGCGAGTTGGGCGATCTCAAAGCTCTCCTTGCAGATGCCGCTGTCGGGCGTGTCGATGAACGGGGCTCCGTCCGCACAGGCTTGCCGGAGTCGTTGCAGGTACGGTTCGTCGTGGTTGCGCCGCACCTGGGTCATATCCACGGGGGTGACAGCAATTGGCTCGCAGGCCGACTCCAGATCGCTCTCGCGAAGCCGCCGTCGAATAGCCACCAGCCGCTCGGGACGCTCTGGGTGAAACTGTCCGGTCAGGTGGCGTTCAAAGCGTTCGTCTTGAACCAGTCCGGTGCGGGCCATGTGATCTCCGTGTCATTCGGCATGCAGTTGTTGCCAGGCCGATCAAAGCTGATGCTGTCCCTAAGGTCGGCGCCAATCCAGCAAGGGCGGCGTCGTGGACGACGGATGCCTGTTGCCGCTGCTCGGCCGCGCGGATCGCATCGGGTCCTCGAGGAGCAGCGTCGCCTGGCCGTCCAATCGATCATAGATGCGGCGAACCGTCGCGAGCACGTCCCCCTCGGGATCCTCCATGAACATCATGCCGGCCAGAACGCTTTTGCCATCCGATGCTTTCTCGTGAAGGTGCCAGATCAACCGTGCGTCGTCAATGAACACGAGTGTATCGCCAAATGAGGTTCGAGCCCATTTGAGCCGGATGTTGGCCACGGCTGTGTCGGACCCGGCCGCGCGGCGGACGAAGGCGAGTTCCACGTGGCCGGCAAGCGCGGCGTCCTCCAGGACGCCCGCAAGTTCATTCGGGCCGTTGATCTGAAACACGTGCGAATATCGCACGCCCCGGCGGGTCTGCTCGATGATGGCGTCGTAGAAATCGCCGGAGAGAAGCGGCGGCGCATTGGGCGGCGGGGCAACGGGCACCGGGCTCTGGAGAATGGAAACCTCACGCTCGGCCGACCGAACCCACTCGGTCGCTCGTCGATACAACACTTCAGCCCCGTTGGTACGGTGATCGACACATGTTACGGAAAGCATGCCTTTGTGGTCAGAAAGTCCGCGTGAAATCAGCAGCGTGAACAGCAGTCCGAAGAGAGCCATGGAGAGCAGCGCGAAGGCCGCAAGATGCGCGGTGAGGTAATCTCGCAGGGCATCAGACCACGGTCCGCTGAATACCAAGCCGACCAGCGCGATGAGCGCGGCGATGACGAAGAATGCTGCGGCGCAAAAAAGCAGCAGGTTCGGGCGGGGGACACCCTTGAGCGGCAACCATGCAGGGTTCCTAGGCGGCTTCGGTGGTGACATCCATCTTTCCCCCTTTGCGGGTGCCGGGGAAGCATCCGCGCTGACCGCTGGATGGTATCGATGGATGATCCCGGGAACAACTTCGACCACGCGCCGACGTTCACGATGTCAATCGGACTCATCCGGCAACAGGACGGAGTCGGCGATGTACTCGATGAGGTGCCGCGGGCGGGCGTCGGTGTGGTGTCCGATCTGATGGCGGCACGAGAATCCGGAAACGGCAATGGCCGCTTCGCCCCGAGACCGAACGGCTGGGAAGAGCCGCTCCTCGCCAATCGCGCGAGCAACGTCGTAGTGAGCCTTCTCGTGCCCGAACGAGCCCGCCATCCCGCAACATCCGGAGTTGATCAAACGGGCTCCCTCTCCCCAGACGTGCTTCATAACTGCCATTGCGTCGTCGGTTCCGACGATGGCTTTCTGGTGGCAGTGGCCGTGGTACAGCAGCGGCAGCGAATCCGACCCGGAATTGAGCAGCCCGGAGTTCTCGCGAACCACCTCGGCCAGGAATGTTTCGATTGTTCGAATGCTCGCCGCGACGGTTTGCGCGGCCTGTCCCTGTAGCAATTGCGGATACTCGTCAACAAATGAGAGGATACAGCTCGGCTCGGTACCAACGATGGGGACACCATGGCGAGCAAACGGGGCGAGGATGCGGACGTTGGTTTCGGCCGCCAGTGTTGCCTCGGCGAGTAAGCCCTTGCTGATGCTCGGCCGGCCGCAGCACACCGTCTCCGGACACTGCACCTCGTACCCCAGGTGCTCCAAGACCCGGACAGCGGCGATGCCCACTTCCGGACAATAGTAGTTCGTCCAGGTATCCACGAAGTAAACCACCGGTCCGCGCGACCCGGAACGGCGGCTCGAGTGGCGCCGGACGTGTCGTCGAAACCACGCGCGGAAAGTCTGTGTGGCGAATCGCGGCGGCGGGACACGACGGTCAAGCCCGTACCATCGTTCCATCAACCCGCGCAAGAGGCTCGATTGGCCGAGCAGATTGCTTAAGCGTGGAAACCACGAGGCCCATTCTGCATAACGCGGCATGTCCGCGACGAGGCGGGCCAGCGGCTCTGCTCCATGGAGCAGATTCCGCTGGCTCAGATACTCCGACTTGAGGCGGGCCATATCCACCCCCGTCGGGCACTCCGTCTTGCAGGCCTTGCAGGAAAGGCAGAGGTCGAGCACTTCTCGCAGCGAAGGGTCGTCGAGTCCGTCGAGGAAGCCGCGGTCCGACAGCGCCATGCGCAGAGCATTCGCTCGCGCCCGCGTCGTGTGGATTTCGTCGCGCGTAGCCATGAACGACGGGCACATTGTGCCGGTGTTCCGCTGGCGGCAAAGTCCCACGCCACTGCACATGCCTGCGAGCCCGGCCATGCCACCGTAGGCGGAGAAGTCCAGGGATGCGCGAGGCGACTGTGCTTTGAAATCTCCCCCGAAGCGCAGGTGATCCGTCATGGAATAAGGATCAACGATTTTGCCGGGATTGAGTACGCCGTCCGGATCAAACAGCTTCTTGACGGCGCGGAACGATTCCATGATGCGCGGGCCGTACGTCTTTTCCAGCCAAGCCGAGCGGATGATGCCGTCGCCGTGCTCACCGGTCACGGCCCCGCCGAATTCCAGGGCAAGGTCACTGGCTGCATCGGCGATGCGGCGCATGCGGTTTACGTCGGCGGCCTCCTTGAGATTGACCGACGGCCGAACGTGCAGGCAGCCCACGCTGGAATGCCCGTAGAAGCTCGCGGAGGTGTCCTCATCCTTGAGAATCGCCTGAAAGCGCTCGACGTACTCGCGGAGTCGTGCTGGCGGAACGGCCGAGTCCTCGACAAACGCCTGCGGTTGGAGGTCACCCGGGCGGGACATGAGCAGCCCGAGGCCGCTCTTGCGCAGGTTCCATACGTCGCTTTGGCCGGGCCGATCCAAGACGCGAACGGCCTCGGCACAGCCATGGAGTGCGTCACGATTGGCGGCGAGCCTTTCGATCTTGTCTGTCACGTGGTCGGGAGATTCGCCAAAGAACTCGACAACGAGCAGGGCTTCGGGATCGCCGCGGAGGAATTGACAGCGACGCGCGATGGCAGGGTTGCGGACGCCTCCGGCGATGATCGGCCGATCGATGAGCTCGATCGCTGCGGGATGGTGCTCAAGAATCGCGGGCGCAGCACCCAGGGCGTTCAGCAAGTCGTCATAGTGCAGAACAAGCAGTCCCTTGTGCTGAATGGAAGGCAACAGGTCCAAGGTTGCTTCCACGATCAGTCCCAGGGTTCCTTCGCTTCCGCAAAGCACGGGGATCGCCGACGCTTGAGTCCCCGCGGGTCCGAGGCGGTCCAGGCCGTACCCTCCATTGCTCCGCAGGACCTTCGGAAATCGGCGGGCGATGTCTTCGTCGCACTCGTCGCGAATGGCGGAGAGTCCATGTTCCAGTCTTGCGGGCGTTGACCCGCCGGGGCGATTCGATGCCGCGTTGCCGCCGGCCGCGCTTTCGTCGCGGCCGGATGCGGACGTGCCGTCTCGATGGCGGTGGAATTCGACCACTTCGCCGTCGGCCAGAACCACAGTCAGGCGGCGTACGTAATCAACGGTTCTCCCGTAGATGATCGAATGGGCTCCGCAGGAGTTGTTGGCGATCATTCCGCCGAGGGTGGCGCGGTTTGACGGCGCGACGTCCGGGGCGAATTGGAGTCCATGCGGAGCAAGATGGTTGTTCAGGTCGTCGAGTACGACTCCCGGTTCGACAACGATCGTTCTCTGATCTGGATCGAGTTTCCGGATGCCGTGCATAAAGCGAGAGAAGTCGATCTGCACGCCCGGGCCGACGGCCCCGCCCGTCAGTCCGGTGCCCGCGCCGCGCGGGACCACCGTCATTTTGGAGGTGCGACATGCCTGAATGATTCTGACGACGTCGTTGACGCTTTTCGGCAGAACAACGCCCGCGGGAATGATCTCGTAGATGCTGGCGTCCGTGGCATACAGGGCGCGGGAGAGCCTGTCGATCCGAACTTCTCCGCTGATCTGCGAGCGCAGATGCTCGGCCAGGCGTGTCGCATTCTCTGGACTCAAATGATCTGAGCCGACGGCGCCGCGATTCACGACGATTGCTCCGGCAGTGGGATGGTGCCGTGGGCCAGGGCCAACTCGCGATAAACTTCGGCGGTGCGTTCCGCCATCTGGCTGATCGTGTGCAGTTGGCGAACGTATTCGCGGGCGCTGGTCGCCAGCCGTTGCGTATAGGCACGATCGCCGATCAGCCGGGCCAGCGCGTCGGCCAGCGCTTCCGGCGTCGCCGGGTCACAAACGCAAGCCGTCTCATCGTGGTGCAGGTGGTCGGAAATGGAACTGGGGTAGGCTACCGTGGCCAAGCCCATGCCCATGGCTTGGAGACTGTCCACGTGAAAGGCGGTGTCTCGGCTGGGACGCACGAAGATGTCAGCACCTTTCATGGCGTCAAGAGGATCACCCAGCGGGGCCGCGAACGTAACTTGCGAGTTCAACCCCTGACTACGGACCAGTTTGCGCAGGCTCGCTTCGTAGCGTCCCCGTCCCAGGAGGAACAGCAGGGCCTGAATCCCCCGTTGACGGAGGCGGCCCATCGCCCAGAGCAGGTGGTCAACTCCGCTTTCCTGCTCGAATGGCGAGGTGCAGAGGATACTCGGCGTGGACCACGCCCGAAGCCGGCTGGTGACCTCGCTGGCCACGAACACGCCGGGCCGAACGAGGTTGATGCGATCATCCTCGACCGGCGCGGACTCCCGGAGGGCCTGCACAAGCGGTTCCGTGGCGACCATGAAGACCCCCGGCGTCCCTTCCGGCAAACCTGCGGCGGTCTGGCAGTCCGACATCGAACTGACGTTCAGTAGGAGGTCGGCGTCGTAGTGTGCGGCGATCTGAGAAGCCATGAGATAAGACGAACCGGTCATGGCGTGTACGACGGTCGGGGCGCGATTGCCCAGTGCCACCGTTACTTCCTCGAGCTGTCGACTCGGGCGACTCCAGCGGTACTGTCGATAGCGGATCGCGCGAATCGGTCCCAGGGCCAGTCCGGAAACGCGCGCGTCGGCGCCGATGACGTGCACCTGGGCTGCCTGGTCGATCAGCCCCACGGCAAGATGGCGAAGCACGCGTCCCAGGCGATCGAAAGCGTCACTTTCGACGCACAAGGCTACGCTGATATGCCGGAAATCGGCAGTGGGTTCTTCCTGAGTCACGATCGCTACTTCATCCGTCGCGGGTGATCTTGTCAAAAGGCCTCGTGGCGATTCCCAACCTCAGGGGGTTGAGAAGGTCGATTCGGGAGATAGTCCGGTCATGGGCAGCCATTCGGGCCGTTTGTGCCTCCGGAGCCCCGCTCGTATTCTGTGACAGGCGCTGTACGATTCGTGCAAACGCTATCTGCATATATTCTATATGGACGCGTATTTAAAGTCCTGGATTACGGGAGTCGCCGAGTAGCATCTTGAGAGTCTTCGACGGTCTAGCTTCGCTTACCGAGCCGATCAAAGGTGCCGTCTTGACCATCGGCAACTTCGATGGTGTGCATCGCGGACACCAGCAGTTGCTCGCCCAGGCGGGCCTGTTCGCCGCCCAGACCGGCGGTCCGGTAACAGTCCTGACGTTCGATCCGCATCCGATGGCCGTTCTGGCGCCCGATCGCACGCCGCCGCGGCTCACGCCTTCGGACGAGAAGCTCCGCCTGTTGCATCATGGCGGCGCGGAGGTCGTGGTCATCGCTCAGACGGATGCCGCATTGCTGGGCCTTGAGCCCGAGGATTTCGTCGAAGACATTATTCATCGGCGATTTACGCCTACCCATATTGTCGAGGGCCCGACGTTCGGTTTCGGTCGAAGGCGGCGCGGCAATCCGGAATTGCTGAGAACGCTTGCCGGGAAATTCGACTGCCATGTCCACATCGTTCCGCCGGTGACACTGGAATTTGAGGGCGGAGAGACACTGACTGTCTCCAGTTCGCTCGTTCGGAAGTTCCTCGCGGAGGGAGATGTCCGGCGCGCGGCCATGTGCCTGGGGCGCCCGTATGCTCTGCTGGGTCGCGTGGTCGATGGGGACCGCCGCGGCCGGTCGCTTGGGTTCCCCACGGCGAATCTGGGCGACGTGGAGCAACTCATTCCGCGCGACGGCGTCTACGCTGGGATTGCGACGGTCGGGGAGCGATCGTACCTCGCGGCAGTGAGCATCGGACAGAGTCAGACGTTTGCGATGGCGGATCGGCGCATCGAAGCGCACTTGCTCGACTTTGAAGGCGATCTTTACGGCCGGACGCTGCGATTGGCCTTTGCCCGAGCTTTGCGCGACAATCGGCGGTTTGAATCCCCGGATGCCCTCAAGCGTCAATTGGAAGAGGACGTTCGGCAGGTGCGCGAGCTCGTGGAGCTCGAAGGCGATTCGTCGGTCGCCGTCTGATGATGATGGACCATGGATGCGCGATACGTGCCAAACTGCGACTGGACCCAACTCGATCGGCATCTGGCGGACATGCGGCGCCCGCTGCTGGTGAGTCACACGCGGCCCGACAGCGATGCGCTGGGTTCGATCGCAGCGATGGACCTCTTGCTGGCGGATCAGGGCGTCGATCCGGTCCCGCTGCTCTACGAGCCGTTGCCGGACCGATTTGCCTTTTTTGATAAGTATCCCCGCTTCAAGGTGTTGCCGTCGGGCGTAACGGGCGGGGTCGACGTCGAGCACAGCATTGCCACGATTTGCGAAGGCGCCTGCGACGGCGTGGTTCTATTGGATACCTGTGCCATCGCCCAGATTCAGCCAGTCGCGGACTGGATTGTCGGGTGCAAGCTGCCGACCGTGGCCATCGATCATCACGCCACGCGGGACGATTTGGTTCAATTTGCCTGCGTCGATGTCACTGCGGCAGCAACTTGCCTGATGCTTTACGAATGGGCCAGATCGTCGGGCCGGGAGCTGTCACGTCCAATTGCCGAGGCGCTTTTTGTCGGCATCGCCACCGATACGGGTTGGTTTCGCCACGCGAACACGGACGCGCGTGCACTTCACGCCGCCGCGGGACTGGTGGATCACGGCGTGGTGGTGAACGAATTGTTCCGTTGGCTGTATGAACGGGATTCACGCGCGCGAATCCGGCTCCTGGGCGCGGCGATCGATTCCCTGGAGCTCGTCGCGGCGTCACAGGTGGCGATCATGGCTGTTCCGGAAGCGGTCATGCACGGGTTGGGGGCGGCCCCCGCGGATACAGAGGACATCATCAATACGCCGCTTCGCATCGGATCGGTCGTGTGCTCGGTTCTGCTGGTCGAACACGAGAAGGGTCGGGTGCGGGCGAGCCTCCGAAGCAAGCCGCCGGCTTCGGCGGATGACCCGGATATCGATGTCGCGGCCATTGCCGCCCGTTTCGACGGCGGCGGGCATCGCCGGGCTGCGGGGGCCCGTTTCGCAGGTACAATCGCCTCCGCGCGAGCGGCGCTTCTGTCTGCAATTGAAGAGGTCTTGGCGCAATGCGATTGAGAAGGTTCGGTTTGCTTGCGGATGCACCGAACTCCGATCGATTCTCCGTTATTGCATCATGATTCGAAACGTATTCGCAATTTTTGTCCTGTTCCTTTCCGTCATCGTGTTGGGCAGCATTGTTTTCTTGCTTGGGCTGATTTACCCGTCGCGCCGGATCATGGCCGTCGGTTCCAACCTCTGGGCGAGAATCATGCTCATTTCGGCCGGCGTCCGCTTGCGCGTCGAGGGTCAGGAGTATCTGGACGTCGCCCGGCCGCGGTTCTATGTGGGCAATCATCAAAGCGCGATGGATATTCCGGTGATGATCGCCGTAACGCGCGGGCACGTGCGTTTCATGGCCAAGGACTCCCTCTTTCGGATCCCGATTTTCGGATGGGTGCTCGGCCGTTACGGCTACATCCCGATCAATCGGCGAAGCGCGCGTGCCGCTCACCGGCGTCTCGACGTGATGATCGCCGGACTCAAGCGTCACCCGATTTCGTTCGTGGTGTTTCCGGAGGGCACACGCAGCCCGGACGGGCGCCTGTTGCCATTCCGCATGGGTACGATGAAGATATGTCAGCGTGCGGGGATGGACGTGGTTCCCTTCGCGATCGAGGGCAGTCTGGCGGTGCATCGACGGGGGCAATGGCGCGTGAAATCCGGTCCGGTGCGTGTGTGCCTGGCTGAGCCCATCGTCGCTGATGAAGTGAGCAGGACGGCTCCCGGAGAATTGCACCGGCGCGTGCTGTCGGCCATCGAGAGCAGATTGCCGCCGGAATTGCACGCGCCCGCCTTGGATCACGTTTCGTCGCCGGAGGCGGTCCCGGCGGCCGAGAGTTGACATGTCGCTGGATGCACAGGCCGGCCCGGAACGGTTGAGAGATCGTTTCGCCGGACAACATCTTCTGATTACCGGTTCAACCGGATTCCTGGCCAAGGCCTTCATCGAGAAGCTGCTGCGCGCCCTCGAAGATGTCGGAGGTCTCTACCTGATGATCCGTCCACGCTCGGGCGGCGCGCCACCCGAACGCCGGCTTCAGCGCGAAGTTCTGGCTTCGCATGCATTTGATCGTCTTCGTGCAGCACTCGGTGAGCGATTCGCGGAGCGGTGCCGGCAGAAGATTCATGTCGTTCCCGGAGACCTCTCTCGTGACTGCTTCGGGCTCGATACGAAGGACTATGAAGATCTGACGCATCGTATCACGGCCGTGGTCAACAGCGCCGCAACGGTGACCTTCGATGAACGGCTCGACCTGGCGGTTGAATTGAACTCGCTGGGTCCTTCTCGTCTGCTTCAGTTCGCCAAGCAATGTGGGGATGTTCCGTTTCTCCACGTTTCGACGTGCTATGTCTGCGGCATGCGCCGGGGAGCGATCGTGGAGGACTTCAGCGCCCCGGAGATCGCCCGGGAGAAACTGCCCCGGCGTCCGGACAGCGGAGACTACGATCTCGACGCGTTGATCGAGTCACTCCGCACGCAAGCCCGCGAGATTTGCGAACAATATGACCCCGCTACGGAGGACTGCCGGCGCCGGCTCATCGACGCCGGCATGTCCCGGTCCCGGGAGCTCGGCTGGAGCGATACGTACACCTTCACCAAGTGGATCGGCGAACAGCTACTCGTGCGTGATCGTGGCCGGGTGCCGCTGGCGGTATTCCGTCCCGCCATTATCGAGAGCAGCTACGAAGAGCCGCTGCCCGGCTGGATCGACGGATTGCGCATGGCGGATCCCATGATCGCCGCCTTTGGCAAGCGAAAGCTGAAGGAATTCCCCGCCCGGCCGGAGCTGCCTCTCGACCTGATCCCCGTCGATCTCGTGGCGAATGCCATGGTGGCGACCATGCCGCTTGGCGCACAACGAGAAGATCGCGCGGCTGTTTATCATTGTGCCTCCAGCGGTCGAAACCCCATGCTGCTTTCAGTTCTCGCCGTGGGTCTGAGCCGGGCGTTCATGCTTCGCCCGATGAATGACGACCGGGGCCGGCCGATATCCATTCGGCCACTGCGCCTGGTGGACGCCGAGTGGTTTCAGAGAAAGCTCGAGCAGCGCCGCCGCAGAGTTCAGCAGCTCCGCAGCCTTCTGGAGCGCGTCGGCGCGGCGCGGGCCACGGTGCGACGTCTGGCGGGTGTTGTTCGTCAGCTCGAGCAATTGGCGTATTTCTCCAAGATCTACGCGCCGTACACGCATCTCGATGTGCGTTTCGCGGATGATAACCTTCAACATGTTGCGGACTCGCTGCATCCAGAAGATCGGGAGCAGTTCCGTTTTGATGTGGGCCGCATCGACTGGCTTGATTACCTCGTCAACCGCCATGTGCCTGGGCTGCGTTCCTACGTGCTGGGAACAGGGGGGGAACCGTCGGCGCGGCTGCGCGCCGTGTCGATGATGGAGCACGGCGACACCGTTGCGGGCCCCGAAACGCTGCGCGCCGAGAACATCTTTGACGTACTTGGTCGCGTCGCCAGGCGCTTTCCGGACAAGCCCGTATTTCAGATTCGTCGGGACAACCGCTGGATTCGCTACACCTACGAGGAGGCCGTACGCGCGACGGGCACGATCGCCCGCCGATTGCAGGAGCGCGGACTTGCGGCTGGTGATCGTGTGGCGATTTGCGCGGAAAACGGGCCGGAATGGGGACTGGCCTACTTCGCAATCATGCGGGCCGGCATGACCGCTGTTCCGCTCGATCCGCAGCTCTCACCCGAAGATGCCTGGTCGGCGGCACGTTTTGCTGAAGCAAAGTTGATGCTTGCGGGACGCACGACACGGGATGGGCTCGAGCGTCGACGGCACGACGACGATGCGTTGCTCGTTGTCCTGACAGCGCCGTTTGTTCCACCGCCCGCGGCATCGCGCGATCCGGTTCCACCTCCGGAGCCGGCTGCGGCGGATGACGTTGCTTCGATCCTGTTTACCTCGGGAACAACGGTGGCCCCGAAGGCCGTGCAGCTTAGCCATCGCAACCTGCTCAGTAATGCGGCCGCACTGGTTCAGGTTCACCCGGCCTATCCGACGGATGAGTTGCTATCCGTGCTGCCGCTGTACCACGCCTTCGAATTCACCGGAGGCTTCCTTGTACCGATTGCGTCCGGCGCCACGATCACGTACGTCGAGCATCTCAAAGGTCCTGAAATCCGCGCGGCCATGCAGGCCTCGGGAACCACCCTGATGCTGGTGGTTCCGCGCCTATTGCGCATGTTCCACGATGCGGTGATGAGCCAGCTCTCGCAATCGGGTTCATTGAAGCGGGGGATGTTTCGCGTGTTGAGCGCGGTTTCGAAGGTGACGGGAGGCCGGGCGGGGCGCGCCCTCTTCCGCTCTGTTCACCGCGCGTTCGGCGGGCATCTGCGCATGTTTGTCAGCGGCGGATCGAGGCTCGATCCTGAGCTCTTCGACTGGTTCTGGCGGATCGGACTGCCCGTTTACGAAGGCTACGGCCTGACAGAGACGGCCCCGGTCGTCACCGTCTGCCCCCCGGGCAGCGCCCGCCGGGGCTCCGTTGGGCCGGCCCTGCCCAACGTCGACGTTGAAATCCGCCACGCCAATCTGGAGGGCATCGGCGAAGTGTGGGTCCGCGGTCCGAGCGTGATGCGCGGCTACCTGAAAAACGAAGAAGCAACAAGCGAGATTCTGGTCGACGGCTGGCTCCGCACGGGCGATCTGGGAAGGCTGGACGACAACGGCTTCCTGTTCCTGACGGGCCGGTCCAAGGACCTTATCATTACCGCCGCCGGGAAGAACGTGTATCCCGACGAGGTCGAGGCGCGTTACCGCGAGGTGCCGTTCGTCAAGGAGCTTTGCGTCTTCGGCATGCCGGCGCGGGACGGCTTGGGAGACGTGGTCCACGCCGTGATCGTGCCCGATCGCGACGCCGCGCCGGAACTCGATCGTTCGTCTCTCGAACGGACGATCCGCATGTCCATCGAGTCGCTTTCCGATACGCTCCCGGAACACCAGCGCATCGCCGTGCTGCATTTCTGGGAGCGCGATCTGCCCCGCACCACGACGCTCAAGGCCAAGCGGAGTCTCATACGTCAGACCGTCGATCTGGAAGACAGTGGTGTCGCAACCACGCCCGTGTCGATGGACGTCACGCATGAGGATCAGGAGGACGCAGAAGCCCTTCTGAGCGAGAATCCCGACGGTGTTGCGTCCGTCTTCTCGATACTCTCCTCGCAATCACGGAGGGCGGCGCAAGACCTCCATCCGCGCCAGCATCTGCTGCTCGACCTTGGCATCGACAGCATCGGCAAGATTGATGTCCTGGGGCAGATTGAAGCCTGCTTCGACATGCGTATCGGCGACGAGCAGGCTGCCAAGGTTGCCCGGGTCGGAGATCTGCTCCGCATTGTCGGCCGGCGCCTGCCGAAGACACAAACCGGCGCAGAGCGTACGTCGTGGCAGCGCCGCTTGGCCGAGCCCGAAACGGCGGAGAAGAACGGAAAAATGCCAGCGGCGCTGATGCCCCTGCGCTGGGCGGTGCGCGGGGGAATGAGCCTGTTCCTCAACAGCTACGTTCGCGTTCGCGCCGTCGGACGCGAGAATATCCCTGCGGAAGGCGCATTCATCCTCACGCCCAACCACGGTTCGCACCTCGATTCACCCGCCGTGCTCATTGCCGTGGGTGGGCGACGCCGTGTCTGGGTCGCGGGTGCGGAAGACTATTTCTTCAACTCCGCCCTGAAGCGATTCCTGTTCGGCAAGGTGCTGGACACCATCGCCGTGGATCGTCAGGCCGATGGATTCCGAGGCCTGCGGCGGTGCAGCAATGCCCTCCGTCAGGGAGAGGGCTTGCTCATCTTCCCCGAAGGAACGCGCACCCTTACCGGGCAAATCCAGCCGTTCAAGATCGGAGCCGCGGTTCTCGCGATCGAGCGTCAGGTACCCATTGTTCCGGTCCACATCGACCGTTCGTATCAGCTTTTCCGCAAGGGGCAGCGCTTCATACGGCCGGGCGTCATTACTGTGGCCTTCGGCGAGCCCGTCCCGCCGCTCAAGCCCGGTCCCGATGACGACCATTACGCCGCATTCCACGAGTTGACCGAGCGCGTCGAAGGCGAGGTCCATAGGCTTCGCGCAGGGACCGTCGCGGGATGAGTGCCGATACGTTGACACAAGGCGATGCGGCGCCGAGCGTGGCGAATTCGACAGGCGTCGCGGCGTTCTTCGATGTCGACGGGACACTGGCCGACACAACCATCGCTCACCACTATCTCTACTTCCGCCGTCGCCGCCTGCCTCCGGTAATTCGCTCGTTCTGGCACGCCTGGTTTCTTCTGAAATGCCTGGGATATCTGGCAATCGACCGAATTGACCGAACACGACTGAACCGCGTTTTTTACCGCAACTATCGCGGCCTCCCGCAGTCCGAACTTGTCGACCAGAGCGCCGATTGCTTTCGCGAGGTCATTCGCCCTCGAATCCACGCCGACGGGCTGCGCTGCCTTCGTGAGCATCAACAGCAGGGGCGCTCCATCGTTCTTGTAACCGGCTCCCTGGATTTCGTCATCCGTCCCCTGGCGGACTGGATAGGTGGCGTCGAGACCGTTTGCGCGTCGCTGGAATGTCGCGATGGTCGCTTCACGGGGCGACTGGCTGGTACGCCCATCAGCCACGATGAGAAGGCCCGCCGCATCCGGGACATCGCCGGCAAACGATCCTGGGACTTGTCGCAGTCGTTCGCGTACGGGGACAGCATTGCCGATCTGGCCATGCTGGAAATCGTCGGCAGGCCCAACGCGGTGAATCCGGATGCCCGACTACGCCGCATCGCGCGCGATCGCGGCTGGCCCCGGCTGATGTGGACCCGCGATGCTGTCGGCCCGGGAGTCTCCTCGCCGTGAAGGCTCTACTCTTCCAGCGCAGTATTCCTCGTTACCTGCTGATCAAGGGGCTGGGACGGCGCGTACCGACCCTGTGCACGAGCCGGTGGTCACCCTTGAAGCTGACGGAATTTCCGTCGCCCGAACTCCCCGGTGCGGAGTGGGTTCATGTTCGGCCTCGCCTGGCCGGAATTTGCGGTTCGGACATCGCCACGGTCGCCGCCAAGGGATCACCATACTTCGCCCCGGTAACTTCGATGCCTTTCGTGCTGGGTCACGAAGTTGTCGGGACTGTTGTCGCTTGCGGCGGCAGGGCCGGCGAATTTGCTCAAGGTGATCGCGTTGTCCTGCGCCCGGCACTGGGCTGTTCCGTGCGGGGAATCGATCCTCCTTGCACGTCTTGCGCAACGGGCCACGATGCGCTCTGTCGCAATGTTGCCTACGGTGCCATCTCCGCCGGTATTCAAACCGGCTACTGCCGCGATACCGGTGGAGGCTTTAGCGGTGGGTTTGTCGCCCACCGGTCCCAGCTCCGCCGAGTCCCGGGGGGAATTCCCGATCGCGCGGCCGTGCTGGTGGAGCCCTTCGCTTGCGCCATTCACGGGGCGCTGCGCACCACGATTTCGGCAAGCGATTCAGTTCTCGTCATCGGCTGCGGTTCGATCGGGTTGCTGACGATCGCGGCCCTTCGAGCAAGCGGCTGCAAGGCACGGATCACCGCGGTCGCCCGCTACGGACACCAGCGCGAGCATGCTGCCAGACTCGGAGCAGATGTGGCGATTGACGGCAAAGGCTCCATCGCAAATCGCTACGCCGCCTGGGCGACGGCACTCGACGCGGAGGTGTTTCCGCCCGAATTCGGGAAGCCGCTCGTTCTTGGCGGTGCGTCCGTCGTCTTCGACTGCGTGGGGACCTCCGAGACCATCGACGACGGTGTCCGCTTCACGCGCGGGGGCGGGACGCTCGTGCTCGTGGGCATGCCGGGCATTCCGCGCGGCGTGGACTGGACGAGTATCTGGTTCAAGGAGCTGTCAATTCGCGCAGCCTACGCATATGGACCTGAATCACGGCTCGAGGGTACGCGCGATTCTTTCGATCTTGCGCTCCAATGGATGGCCGAATGGCAGGATCGACTCGTGCCCCTGGTGGGGGAGCCTTTACCACTGACGGACTACCGCGAAGCATTCGCACAGGCTATGAGTACGGGCCGCAGCGGCGTCACCAAGACGGTGTTCGATCTCGAATCGTCGGCGAAGTGATCGGGGAATTCTGGCTCATGGCGAACGTCCGCGACGGCAGACTCTTCATCATCGCCAACCCGGCGTCTCGTCGTGGGCGGGGGAAGAGGATCGCCGACGAGGTCGCAAGGTTACTCAGAAAAGCGAAGCGTGAAGTCACTCTTGTCTTCACATCTGCACGGGGCGACGCCGCTCGGTTGGCATCGGAAGCCTGTGGGAAGAATGAATCTCCGGCAGTTGTCGTCGCCTGCGGAGGCGACGGAACCATTCAGGAGGTAGCGGGAGCATTGGCGGGGCACCGGGCGACCTTCGGTGATAGCCCGGCACTTGGTCTGGCGCCCGCCGGACGATGCAATGACTTTGCCGGGGCGATGGGCGTCTCGGCCGATCCCCGGCGAATCGTGGAATCTCTACTCCGCGGGCAGTCTTCGCCGGTTGATCTTGGCCGTCTCGCTGACCGCTACTTCTGCACCGTGGCGACGGTGGGCATCGATGCGGACATCTCCCGTTTTGTCAACGACATGCGCATGCCGCTTCAGGGTACCCCGGCCTATGTATACGGCGCCTTTCGCGTCCTCCTGCGTTACCGAGCGCGGCGCCTGCGACTCGAAGGCGATTTCGGTGTGATCGAGCAACCGGTGTTCGTGGCTTCGACCGCCAACACATCAACCTATGGCGGTGCCGTTCGTATTGCTCCCGCGGCCTGCCCCGACGACGGACTGCTCGACCTCTGTCTAATCGACGGTCTCTCATTCTTCGAAGCGCTGCGGCTCGTGCCCCGGGTCCTCTCATGCCGCCACGAGGGACATCCCCGCGTGAGGTTCCTGCGTACGCGCACGCTCGAGATTCAGTGTGATGAACGGGTCGAAATCTGGGCGGACGGAGAGCCCGTCGGTTTCACGCCTGCCCGACTGGAGGTTGTGCCCGGTGCTTTGCGGGTCGTTGTGTAGAGCGTGCCCCTGAAGGCGGGACAATCAAGCCGCATTTTAGAACGGTGTACACCACTCCAGCAGCAGCAAAGCGGGAATGAACGCCACGATCATCGGAATCATGAGATATTGAAACAGGTTGCTGAAGACGGCCACGGCAAAGATGATGATGCCGTAAGGCCGGATGCGATCCATTAGCGGCCCGATGGTTCGCGGAAAGAGGTGGCCCAATACCCACGAACCGTCGAGCGGCGGGATGGGAATCAGGTTGAAAAATGCCAGAAACAGGTTGATCTGGAAACTCAGCCGCAGGAACGTGACGACGCCTGCGAAGACCTGGGCGCCGGCGAATCCCGACGCAGTGGACGGTTCGAAGATGTCCGGCGAAGCAAGGCCCGTCAGCCGGGCTTCAGGTGCCACAAGTCCAAGGACGCCGCTGAGTCCCAGGAGCAGCGCCAGCGATATGGCAGACAGGAACAGGTTGGCGCCGGGTCCGGCGATGGAAACCAGTATGTCATCCCGCCTCGGACTGCGGAACACTTCCGATCGAACCGGGACCGGCTTGGCGTAGCCGAAAATGGGCGCGCTGGCGAGGAATAGCACAATCGGCAGAAGCACCGTACCGAACAAATCGATGTGCGCCGCGGGATTCAACGTGACGCGGCCCAATCGGCGGGCGAAGTCGTCCCCCAGCCACCACGCCGTGATTGCATGCGCCGCCTCATGAAAGGTGAGGGAGATCAGCAGGACGATCAGGCCGATTCCGATCAGCCCCCAGTTCCGTTCCTCACCAGTGACTTGGGCGAGGACATTGCCTTTTTTCGAGCCACCCGGAGCTTGAACGTCATTGGAATGGGGTCTGGAAAGCGACGGCCCTTCGATATCAAAGGATGCGGGTGTGGCGGAGCGTGGCGCCTGTACGTTGCGGACCAGCCAATATGTTCCGATCGCGGAAACCGCCAACCCCAACACCAGGAAGCTGGCGGCCACACGGCAAAGCGATCGCGAGTGCTCCCAGGCGGCCGATCGACGAACGCGCCTGCGATGCAATCCCAGCAGGACCATCGTCGCGACGGCCGGAACGAGACCGACGATCGGCACGAATACCAGCGCCGAGGAGATCAGCGCCCATATGGCCAAGGGGGAAACCTTGGGGAACAACAGCGGGGTGGATGTTGCCGAACGCTCCTCTTCCTCGGTGGAGTCCTTCTGCGGTGCGGATGAGCGGCGGAACCCAACGGTTCCAAGCGAGCGTTCTGCGTCCGCGCGAGAAAGTACGAAAGCGGCGCGCAGGTCAAACGTCTCGAAGCGCAGCAGTACACCGCCGTCCCAGGGGGAGATAAAGAGATCTCGGAGGATATCCGGCCCGACGAGTTCGATGCGCCCCGGCTCGCCGTGCAGGGCGATTACCCCCGGTGCAAGCTCCACATCCCACGTCCGGCCTTCCATGTCCGTCCATCGTTCATGGGCCGGCTGGACGGGTTGATCGCCGTTTTCGTCCATCGATTCTTCCAGGCGTTGCACAATCGGCAATCGCGAATGACTCCTTGGCGGCATGTCCCCGCGGTCGTTCGGAATCGGCCGTCGTGCTCAATGGCTCATCGCTCGCCAATACCCCGATTGTAGGGTTCCGGTGGCTTGAATTGCAGCCCTTCCATTATTCGTCGAACTCGTCCCCCCGGAAGGAGTTGCCCAGATACGTTTCGCGAACCAGGGCGTCGCGGACCAGGTCGCGCGGACGGCCCTCCGCCAGACGCACGCCGTCGTTGATGATGTAGCTGCGGTCCGTCACCCGAAGCGTCTCGCGGACGTTATGGTCGGTCAACAGGATGGCGATGCCACGTTCACGCTTGAGGCGCAGGATTTCCTCCTGAAGGTCCTCGACGGCCTTGGGATCGACCCCGCTGAACGGCTCATCCAGCATGATGAGCTTGGGGTCGGTGACCAGCGCTCTGGCGATCTCCAGTTTACGCCGCTCCCCCCCGGACAGCGTTCGGGCCTGCTGACGCCGCTGAACGGTCAGGCCGAATTGTTCCAACAGGTGGAGGGCTTTCTCCTTGCGCTCGCGCCGGGAGAGATTCCGCATGGTTTCGAGAATGGCCAGCAGGTTCTCCTCAACGGAAAGCCGCTGGAAGATGCTCGGTTCCTGGGAGAGATAACCCATGCCGAGTTGTGCACGCTTGTACATGGGGAGCGAAGTCACATCGCGGCCACCGAAGGACACCGAGCCTTCCTCCGGGTCGATCATGCCCACCGTCATCCGAAACGTTGTCGTCTTGCCCGCACCGTTGCGCCCCAAAAGCCCGACAATCTCGGCGTTGCTGACATGAAAGCTCAGTCCGTCAACGACAGCCCGGCGGTCGTAACGCTTAACCAAGCCTCGCGCTTCTAATAGCGGTTTTTCAGTGGCGATGACCATGCTCGTCGAACCTCATCCGCCTGAACGGAACCGGCCAGCCTGTGAATAATTGAGTTGCAAGCTGGCGACGTCCGAATCCGCGGCGCTCATTCGTGATACAATACATCGGTCTGTGATTTTTACGGCGAAGGATAAAGCAACCTCTTCTTTAACAAATGGTTGGCGTGATTCGGCCATAGATGACTGATGCTGATTCTCAAATCACGGATGAGTCTGTGCATGCCGGAATCAGACTCGACGTCGATTGACCAGATCGCCATTTGCCCTGTTGAAAGGCAGTGGAAAACGACTGCGGCGCTAATGCCGCACTACTTGCCCCGTTTACCTTCGTTCCATCGCCATCAACTTATACTAGCGAATCCAGCGCATGTTCCCGACGTCGGGGATGACGCCCCAGCGCAGGGCGGGGAGCCAAGGTAGCCGGTGTGGCTGGGGCCAATAAACAAAAAACGCCCTTCCGATCAGCTGGTCCCCGGGAACCGTGCCCAGCTGGAATCCCGTGCCGCGACCCCAAAGGTGCGGGCCCACGACGTCCCACAATCGCGAGTCTTTGCTGGCCTGGGTGTTGTCGCCGAGCATGAAATACTCGTCCGGTCCCAGCAGGATGGGGCTCTCCACCGAGCCCCACCCGCCGCGCGGCGCCCAGCCCAGCTCGAGGCCCGGCCCGCCCGGGTCATGGTAATAATACTCATCCCGGTCGATGAGAACGTGCGACAATTCGAAGGCGCCGCTTGCCCCATACAGCCGCGGCGGCGGCGCCGACCGACTCGCCCATTGGCCGCGCAATGCCTTCAAGTCCGGACCGTAATACGCCGGAGAATCGGGATCGTCCGAGCTCGACGCCACCTCGTTTTCGCCCACGCGAATCGCCAGACGGTAATCCACGTTCTCAAAGCTGAACTCGACGGACCGTCCCGGCGGGATGGGTTCGACGCGGGTCTCTACGAGCGAGCGTGACGAGGGTTGGGCCCCTACGGCACTAAGTGACTCGAAAATACCCACTGCGCCGTCGGCGCGAATCCGTCCCCAGAACACCCTACCGAGCTTCTCAAGGCGAATCAGCAGTTCCGCGTCGGCCGAGCGCGGCGTGAACACCAAACGCACGCGCAGATCGGAGACCGGCTGGGGAAGGGGTCCGTAGATGTTGTACGCGGTAAATGCGCGGATGTCCTTGCCGATCAGGACGGCATAGTCTTCGGCCAATCCCGTGCTCTGGAAGCGCAGTACGGTCGTCTCCGTGTTCCACCCCCCGGCGTCCCCCAAGGCCGCGTGCCAGCGCGGCTGCGACGGATCGAGTGTGCGCGGTCGATAGTCATTATCGAAGACCAAGTGCCAGAGTGAGTACTGCGCGGCCGGTGTCTTGCGGACGATGTGGAACTTCCGGTCGAGCTCTTCCCGCGCCGAAGTCGACAGTTGCGGCAGCGTTCCACGGCGACCCGAGAGCAATTCATGCTTGAGAACGCGCAGCGCCGCAAACTCCGCCTTCGTTGCCTCGGATAGCTCGGCCACGGGCGCTGCATAGAGATCGCCGTCGGCGATCATCAGTACTTCGTTGGGCATGCCCACCAGCCGTTTGATAAAGTTGGTTGTTCCGTCGGCCGGGTCCTTGAACACGGTCACGTCCCAGCGATGCGGGCCGACACCCGGAAGGGGGAGATCGTACAGCCACTTGAGAACCAGGATACGATCGCCTCGTTCGGCGTTGCCGGCGACGTCGTTCTCCTCAAGGTGGTTATTCGGATGATTGCAGTTGGGACAGATGGCAATCGAGTTGGGTTTCACCTGCTGGATTTCGCGCGGGTCGCCCGGGTCCTTGAGCCCGTAGGTGAACTCCGTACCACAATCCTCGCAAATGATCGTCCCATGAGCCCCGAGCAGGGTCGGTGCCATCGAGCCCGTCGGAATGACAAATGCCTCGACAATGAACGCCCGAAACACGAAGGCCAGCACCAGGGCAATCACGATCGATTCGATGGTCTCGCGCATGCCCTCGCGCTGCGGAGTGTTCGAAAGGGCGGGATTCGCTGCTGTTTCGGGCATGAAGAAGAATCCTCTCCGAGTGAGCGAGCCGCGCTCGCCCACCAATCAGACCGGGCATTGTGGCGGGAACAGACGGGTCACGCAACGTGGGGCTCAGGCAGCTTGCCGAAACCCGATTCGCAATAATATGGGTGGGCTCCTGCGATCGGTCGCCGCGCTGACAAAATCACGCCATTTCTTGCACTTGCTATCGAAAGCGTACGTTGCCTTCGTGTTACGATCTCAGGAGGGCGGTCGACCAGGGTCATCCGTAGCGCAAGGCGGAACCGCATGCAAAACAGATTGGCTATATTCCTGGTGATATTCGGAGCGGCCTGGTCCGTCGGTTGCAACACGACGCGTTTGGCCGGAGCTTCAAAGGTTGAAGAGAAAGAGACCATCGATGCGGCACCGCCCGATGCCGACACGAGCAGGCGACTTCTGGACCTGGAGCGTCAGTTTCAGGAGAAGAAGCGTGGGTCGTGCATTACGCTCAGCGATCATGCCTTCGACGACCTCCGTGAGGACGCCCGCTTTCGCGCACTGATTCGCAACCACGTGGACACGGCCGAGTCGTGGATGTTGCCCCCGGACGAACCCGGACAGCGTCTGATCGTTCAAGGGACCATCCGAAACGACATCGGCCAGCCCGTCGAAGACGCACTCGTCTACGCCTACCAGACCGACCCCAACGGCATCTACTCCCGTTTGCACGGCGGCAACACCGCTAGCATGGGCGACGCTTTGAATCCCCGCATCTTTGCGTATGTCCGCACCAAGGATGACGGTCGCTACGGTCTGATGACCGTTCGACCCGGTGGATACCCCGGCGGCGGTCCACCGGCGCACATTCACGTCGAGATCGAAGCTCCCGGCCACGAGCCACTCGTCACGGAAGTGATGTTCGCGGACGACTTGCGCATGACACCGGACACGCGCGAGCGAATGGAGCGCATCGGGTTCGTCGTTTGTCAGCCCACGAAGGACCAACAGGGCAGACATTGCTGCGCGGCCGATCTCGAAATGAAGCGGACGGTGTCGGATGCGTTCTGATCGCTATGACGGCCAAACAGAGAATAAGGCGATGCGGGACGCCCCCCATGAGGAGCGCCCCCCGCACCTGGAAAGCGACCAAGTAACTCTCAGCCGACCTATCGCGCGGCAAGCCCGTTGGCCCCAGCAGGCAGTCCGAGCGTTGTTTCCAGGGGCGCGAGCTGTCCGCTCTCGCGCCCGAATTCAAACGATGCGATGGTTTGATTGCCACTGTTGAGAACGTAGAGGAAGCGGCTGTTGTTGGAGAACGCCGCGTCAATCGGGCGGGCGTCCGGCGCGATATCGGCCGTCACCCCGTCTGCATTGAGGATGTCTAGCGCTGCCCAGCGCCGTTCGATTTCGAACCCCGTAACGGTCCCGCTGCCGGTATTGGTCGTGTAGGCGAATCGCCCGCTGCGCGGTATCGCCACCCAGCACGCCGCCGTTTCCGTCGTAGGCACCAGCGCGTCAATTGCTTGAACGCCGCCGTTCCAGCGCAACCGATAGGAGGATACCGTCGCGGCCTCAGGGGCGCCCCCAAATGCTTCCGAAACGACGAAGTCGTACGGATCGGCGAAGGCGAATCCGAACGGCGTCTCACCGGCCGATGGCGTCGAGACCGGTGACCCCGGTACGCCGCGGCGGTCCACGCGGAAGACCGTGATCGTGTTCGTGGCCTTCTCCGTGACGACCAGGAAATCACCGCGCGGGCTGAATTGGATCTGGGCGGCGCCCGTCATGTCCGCGCCGCTGAGCGGGCGCATCGAATCCGGGATCATCGTCAATTCACCGTCTTCATCCAGGTAGAAGCCGACGATGCTGCCGGCGCCGGCGGCATTCAGGACGTAGACCAACCGGCCGTTCATCGTCACGCTGACAGGCATATCGCCGCCGGAGGGCACGATGTCGGTGAGCACAATGTCATCGCGGAACGCGCCGAAAACGGACACGTCGTTGCTGCCCGCATTCACCGCCAGGAGCCAGCGATTGTTGTCGCTGAGAATAACGCCCCCTTGATTGCCCAATCCGGAGCCTGTGCCCAGCCCGCCGGTCGGAACAACATCGCCGGGCGTCAGCAGCCCGTCCGCATTGCGCTCGAAAACGAGGATTTCATTGCCTTGGGGGTCGTTGCTCGCCGTATAGACGGCGCCGACCCCATTATCATGCGTGTGCGGATGATGGCGCGCGAACGCCGGTGCGCAGGCGGCCAGCAGCGTGATAATTCCCAGTGTTTTTGCCGGTGTCAAACTTCGTAGGCGCTTAAATCGGTTCATATGGTCAACATCTCCTTTTCCCGGGGCGGGGACTGGTCAATTCGGCACCGCGCTGAACCACCACTTCCCGCCGGACGAGCGTTCAGGTCACGTAGCGTTGGTCGCCTGACGAAAGCATCCCTGACATGGCTTGCTCAGATAACGTGGAATTCAGGGGTTGGTCTGCCGGAAGCCGCTGATGCGCGTGATGCGTGTGACTGCGCTGATACCGTTGTGCCTGCTTAACCTTGTAGAAGGGAGCGCAAGCATCGGAGATTGACCTTATCCAGGTCGGTTCCCCGACGGTCTTTGCCCTTGGGCGTTTCGAGAATGAACGGCAGGCCCGCTAAACGCGTGTCGTTCAAGAAGTGGGCGAAAGCGGCTTTGCCGATGCGGCCTTTGCCGATGTGCTCGTGGCGATCCACCCGCGAGCCCAGATCCTTCTTCGAATCGTTGACATGGATGCAATGTACGAGTGTCGCTCCGATGACCCGATTCAGCTCGTCCATCATTGCGCCGTACGATTCGGCGGAGCGAAAGTCGTAGCCAGCCGCAAATAGGTGACACGTGTCGAGACAAATGCCCATTCGAGCGCGGTCTGTCACGCCCGCCAGGATGTCGCGCAAGTGCTCGAAGCGATGACCGATTGAACTTCCCTGCCCGGCCGTTGCTTCGAGCAGGATTCGCACGCCGCCGGCAGTTTGCCGTATGATCTCATTCAGTGAATTGGCAACCGTCGCAATGCCTTCTTCCAGCGAGCGGTCGAGGTGAGCGCCGGGGTGTACGACCAGAGCGACGATGCCGAGTTGCGCACAACGGTTAAGTTCGTCAACCATCGCGTCGATGCTGCGCTTTCGAACCTGGGCGTCGGGGGCGGCCAGATTGATCAGATAGGCCGCGTGCGCAACGACGGGCGCGATGGAGGCGCCTTGGAGCGCCCCACGAAAGGCCAAGATTTGCTCCTCCCTGAGCGGCCCGGCGTGCCACTGGCGCTGGTTTTTCACGAACACCTGCAGCGCATCACATCCCACTTCCCGGGCGCGCTCGCAGGCCAGATGAAGGCCCCCGGCTACCGAGAGATGTGCGCCGAGCCGCGGGCCGCCGGCGTGGTCGGCAGGTCGCTTGGATCCGGATCGGGCCGTTCTTGTAACTTTTTTTTGGGGCACAACTTACAGTCCGATGAGGGGCGCCTGGGCGCCCGGAAAAGGTCCTTGTCGGCGGAAGACAAACAAGTACTTGACGCCGGCGTTGGTTGCGATAGTATACAGGGCTCCCCCACGTTTCCGGTCCTTGCCGGATCCGTCGGGGAGAGGCTCTTTGACAATCGAAGACGCGGACGCAGGTTCGGAGGCCGGACTCGGGTTTTTCGTTGCGAAAAACCTCGCGGATGGCTGTCCGGACCGAAGGTTTGTGGATCTCACATGACACCTGTCCTGGTAGTGGCGCTGGCGTGGGGCTTGTCCCTGCGGCGGCGCGGCGAAGGGAGTGGGTGTCGAGCGCCGAAAGGTCGGCTTGACGCGGCAATGAAGCCTGCTTGGCGGTTCCGGCAGAAGTTGGGTCTGGATCGTCGTGCAGCCTCTCATAATTGTGGTCAAGCTATTAAGGGTGCATGGGGGATGCCTAGGCGTCGAGAGGCGATGAAGGACGTTGCAGCCTGCGATAAGCCTCGGGGAGCTGGCAAACGAGCTTTGATCCGAGGATCTCCGAATGGGGAAACCCGTCGTCACTGGGCAACCAGATGGCGGCATCGCCGGGTGAATGCATAGCCCGGCGAGGCAAACCCAGGGAACTGAAACATCTCAGTACCTGGAGGAAAGGAAATCAACCGAGACTCCGTCAGTAGCGGCGAGCGAACGCGGATCTAGCCCAAACCGTGGTGCTTGCACCGCGGGGTTGCGGGCCCTCAAGGAGTTACAAAGGCGTCGTTAGCGGAAGGGCTTGGAAAGGCCCGGCATAGAGGGTGACACCCCCGTACGCGAAAACGATAGCCCTCCGTTGAGAGGTGTCCCAGAGTAGCGTAGAGCTCGTGGAACTCTGCGTGAAGCTGGGGGGACCACCCTCCAAGGCTAAGTACTACTCGACGACCGATAGTGAACAAGTAGGGTGACTGAAAGGTGAAAAGAACCGCTTTAAGCGGAGTTAAAAGAACCTGAAACCATGCACTTACAAGCGGTGGGAGCACCATGCGGACTTGTCCGGAGGTGTGACCGCGTGCCTTTTGCATAATGAACCGGCGAGTTATGGTTTGCGGCAAGGTTAATCCGTTCCGCGGAGGAGCCGTAGCGAAAGCGAGTCTGAACAGGGCGATCAAGTCGTAGGCCATAGACCCGAAACCACGTGATCTACCCATGGCCAGGCTGAAGCGACCGTAAAAGGTCGCGGAGGGCCGAACCCATTAACGTTGAAAAGTTATGGGATGAGCTGTGGGGAGGAGTAAAAGTCTAATCAAACGTGGAGATATCTGGTTCTCCCCGAAATAGCTTTTGGGCTAGCCTCGGGACACTACGCTGTGGGGGTAGAGCTACTGAATGAGACGAGGGCCCTGCCCGGGTACCTCCCTCAACCAAACTCCGAATACCACAGCGACTATCCCGGGAGTCAGTCTACGGGGGCTAACCTCCGTGGACAAAAGGGAAACAACCCGGATCGTCGGCTAAGGTCCCCAATCCATGCTAAGTGCGAAAGGAAGTCCTTTTTCTGAGACAGCGAGGATGTTGGCTTAGAAGCAGCCACCATTTAAAAAGTGCGTAATAGCTTACTCATCGAGAAATTGGGCGCCGATGATGAACGGGACTTAAGCATGGTACCGAAGCCACGGGTTCTCGTAAGAGAGCGGTAGGGGAGCGTTGGTAGGCAGATACAGGCCATACCGTGAGGAGTGGTAGTGGGCCTACCAAGTGATTATGCCGGTATGAGTAACGATAAAGAAGGTGAAAATCCTTCTCGCCGTAAGCCTAAGGTTTCCTGGGGAAGGGAAATCCGCCCAGGGTTAGGCGGTACCTAAGACGAGGCTGAAAGGCGTAGTCGATGGACAGCAGGTTAATATTCCTGCCCTCCGTTGTGCGATCAAACCGTAGTGCGTCCTCTTCAACTGCAGCCCACGAGAAGTTGCGAGGGTGGCCGAGAGGCCGAGGCCGATTTGTTGCCGAAGTGCAGGGCGAGGGGACCGAGAAAAGCTGCGGGGGCAATCAGCGGATCCGTACTAAAACTGACACAGGTAGGCGAGGCGAGTAGCCTCAGGCGCTCGAGAGAACGGTCCTTAAGGAACTAGGCAAATTGACCCCGTAACTTCGGGAAAAGGGGTCCCTACCCCTTCGGGGGAGGGCGCAGAGAATCGGCTCTGGCGACTGTTTATCAAAAACACAGGTCTCTGCTAACACGTACAGTGGATGTATAGAGACTGACGCCTGCTCGATGCGGGAATGTTAAGGAAGTCGGTTAGTCGCAAGGCGAAGCTGGCAACCGAAGCACCCGTAAACGGCGGCCCTAACTATGAGGGTCCTAAGGTAGCGAAATTCCTTGTCGGGTAAGTTCCGACGCGCATGAATGGCGTAACGACTGGAGCACTGTCTCAAGGACCGACTCGGTGAAATTGTAGTTGTGGTGAAGATACCACATACCCGCGGCAAGACGGAAAGACCCCGTGAACCTTTACTGTAGCCTTGTATTGGTCACAGGCATCACATGCGTAGGATAGGTGGGAGGCGATGATCTGGCGGTCCCGGCCGTCAGGGAGCCATCCTTGAAATACCACCCTTGTGCTGTTTGTTACCTAACCCCATTCCGTGAATCCGGGTGGGGGACCGTGCTAGGTGGGCAGTTTGACTGGGGCGGTCTCCTCCTAAAGAGTAACGGAGGAGCGCAAAGGTCGGCTCAACGCGGTTGGCAATCGCGTTTCGAGTGCAAAGGCATAAGCCGGCTTAACTGCGAGACTCACCAGTCGAGCAGATACGAAAGTAGGCCTTAGTGATCCGGTAATCCTGTGTGGAAGGGTTATCGCTCAACGGATAAAAGGTACTCCGGGGATAACAGGCTGATGACTCCCGAGCGTTCATAGCGGCGGAGTCGTTTGGCACCTCGATGTCGGCCCATCACATCCTGGGGGTGAAGGCGCTCCCAAGGGTCCGGCTGTTCGCCGGTTAAAGTGGTACGCGAGCTGGGTTCAGACCGGCGCGAGCCAGGTCGGTCCCTATCTGCCGTGGGCGTACGAAACTTGCGAGGATGTCTCCTTAGTACGAGAGGATTAGGAGGCACGTGCCGCTGGTGTACCAGCTGTCCCGCTCGGGGCACCGCTGGGTAGCTAAGCACGGAAAGGATAACCGCTGAATGCATCTAAGCGGGAAGCCCCCCTCAAGACCAGGTTTCGATGTCAATGACTGAAGGCCCCTGGTAGACTACCAGGTCGATAGGCGGGAGGTGTAAGCACAGTGATGTGTTCAGCTGACCCGTACTAATGGCCAAACGCTTGACCGCAATTATGAGTGGCTGCGCAGCCCACCTTTCGACGGTGAGCTTCTCAGACCCGCGTCCGCGTCTTCGATTGCCAGAGAATTGCAAGCAAAATAAGAGAGGCCCGGGAGGTTTTCTCCCGGGCCTTTTGCGTTAGCAGAGTGATTGGAGGAAGCCTGGCCTACGGCGTTTTCGTCACGGGACCGGAATTGGATTCCGGGCCCGCAGTCTCCGCGGCTGCCGTCGGCGGTGTTGTCCCGTATTTCTCCTCGAATTTCGCCAATTGGACGGTCGAGAGGATGGCCTTGAGCCGCACGACCATCTCCTCGAAGTAGCCGTGAATGGGCTCGAGCAGCTTCTTTCGCTGGTTCTCAATGTCGCGGATCTTCTTGTGGTCCTTGGCCTGCTGCGCCTCCTGAAACGCGACACCCATCCGCCGAAGCTCATCCTCATTTGCCTTGCGGAAGCCTTCGGCCTTCTCCTTGAATTCCTTGAGAATCGACCGGGCGGTACCGATCTGGCCTTCGCTCAGGCTGTACTCCTTGATGAACTCCTCGACGAACGTTTCGAAGTAGTCCGGCTTGAATACTTCGATAATCGGATCGGGCGGCGGCGGGGGCGGCGGTAAGCCTTCGGGTGGCCGCGTCGGCTGCGGGGGATTCTCCGCCGGGCGCTGCGTGGGAAAAATGCCGCCGCCGGCGTTGCCCTTTTCCCACCCCTCAAGGTTGGTATCGATCCGCTCGAACGTTTTCTTCATCTCCGCCAGGTCAAAATCGTGTACCGCCTTCTGCTCCGGCGTGAGCATCTGCCGCCATTCTTCGTTCCCTTCGTAAATGGCATCCTGGATCAGCTTCATCAACGGCCGGGCGAGCTTGCCGAACCGGGCAATCTCGTCCTTGTCCTGCGGCGGGTTCAGCCCCATCTGGTACTGGAGCACGTCACGGATCGCCGGCCAGATCTCTTCCTCGTGGTCGCGGAGGAACTGCTGGACGCGCCGTTTGATCAACTCGCGCGTTTTCTCCGTCTGCTCGTCGTTCAGGTTATAGCGAATGGCCAGGTTGCGAACCACGATTTCCTGGTACTGCTCGACGGTGGCTGCCGTCATGGCGAAGTTGGATTCATCGGACTTGCCTCGCACAGCCTTCTCCTGAGCGAAGCCGGGCGCGGCGACCGCGATCAGGGCCAGAAGTAACGTCGGAAATTTCGCGTATCGAGAGAGGGACATCTGCGGTGAATACCTCCATGAACTGGGAAGACGTCGCATAATACTGGACCCGTGTCCGGGTCGGGAGTCATTGGTCTCAATTACATTATAACCCGCGGCCGCATGTCAGGGTTGCATGCGGCGCGGGGCAGCCCGCTGCGCAGCATTCCGAGACCACGGCGCGCAGCGCTCGCGGGTCAAAGCTGGTGCGATCGATTCTGCCATGTGGATCGCAGAGAGCAAGAGCCGGGGCGATTTAACGGACTTCCTCTGGTTCAGCCGGCTGTGAAATAGCGAGGAGCGGGGCAAGTCCGGACATGTCATTTTCCGGTGACGCTGGGGTGAAGGACCGTGTGGGGTCGTGCGGCCCGCCATTGGAAATCCTGCGGTAGGCCGGATGCGACTGGCCGAGCTCCCAATGCCTAGAAGGCAACTCGGCGAATCGCCTTACGAAGGGTCCGGACGGACGTGGCGATCGCGATCCGCCAGCGAATTTTGCCCAGTTTACGTGACAGTTCGCCCAGCATGGGACTGTCGGGGCAGGTACGACGCCCGTCCCTCAGCACCTCACGGGCTTGGTTCCATTGCCGGAGCCGGACGTGGCCCACGGCCACATGGTAGATTGCGGCGTCGAAATCCGGGCGGATTTCGGTTGCTCGGATCAGATGACGCAGACCATCGCTCCACTGGTCAAGCTGGTAAAAGCAGAGGCCAAGGTTGTAATGCGCAAGGGCGTGATCAGGTTCCTCTCGCAGGACGCGACGATACCAGTCCGCGGCCGCAGGATAGCTTTCCAGGAAGAACTCGCAATTTGCCAGGAGCAGGAACGTGTTGGTGCCGGCCGATTCCTCCCGAACGGCGCGCATGAGCTGGACTCGGGCGGGAGCAAACCGCTTGAGTCGGAGCAGTGTCTCACCATAGCGCTCTGAGAATCGCTCGAGGAGGTTCTGGCCTCCGGAAAATGACTCCACGGCTTCGAAGTAACGACAGGCCTCAGCCGGACGATTTCGATCCAGCCACAGGCAACCCAGGGCAAAGTGGGATTCGATGTGGTCTGGTTCCAGGTCGATGACATGGGCGAGTTTTCCCAGGGCGGCGCCCACGTCGCCTGCCTCAAGGCTCAACTCAGCCATCTCGTAGAGCAGATCCGTGTTGCCGGGATCGTCGCGCAGCTCGCAAAGATAGTGCGTACGGGCCTTGTCAGTCTCGTTTAGGGACCGGTAGGCCTGAGCGATACGGCGGTTGACGCCCGGCTGCTCCGGATCCAGCTCCAGCGCCTTCTTCCAGCAGAAGATCGCCCGCTGGGTCTCGCCGCGTTCCGCGAGGGAACAACCGATGTTGAAGTAGCAGAACGGGCACTGATCGTCGAGCTGCTGGGCGAGGTAGAACATCTCCTCCGCCCGATCGTGCTGATCCAGCTCCGCGTAGATGCCAATCCGGTGGCAGTAGGCCGGCTCGAAGTCGGGATGCGTGCGGGCCAGTTCGTCGAAGATTTCCAGCGCCCTGGCGTACCGGCCTTGTCGAGCGAGCGAGGCACCGAGCGCGGCTACAACCTCATGGTCATCGCCACCCAGATCAAGCGAGCGTTCGTAGGCCTCAGTCGCCTCCGACAATCGGCCCAGCTCGTCGAGCAGGCAACCGCGCTGAGCGTGCCAGGCAGCATTGTTCGGATTGATCGACAATGCGACGTCGATCTCGGCCAACGCTTCCTCGAAGCGCTGCGACTCCGAAAGCTGCTGGGCCCGTTCGACCCGCTGTTCCGCCTCGAACCAATCGTTCATGGTTCCACCCAATGCGCTATCGGTGGGATGAGTTCCCCACGTTTGATTCTATCCCCCTTATCGGACACAGGCAATCGAAGATCGAGCCGGAAAACGCCGCGGAATTCGTGCCGAGCCATACGCTCCGTCCCCGACTCGAAGCTCGGCCCCGCCCTTGCGAATCGTTCAGCTTCTCCAAGCACGTTCGCGACCGCTCGTGTGCGAGCTTGACGGGGCTGACGCGCCTCGTACGATTGCCGCGGTCAGGCTCGTTGCGGAAGGACGTTCATCCATGCTACGCCGCGTGCAAAGCGCCGTCCGGACATCGGCACCTTGTCTTGCGTTACTAGTCGTCGGCGGGCTGTCGGGTTGTATGCGACCGGCGGCGGCGCCGGTGGTGTCAGCAGCGGGGATTGTTCCCGTCCGTGAAACTGGGGTCGAACGGCAACGGGTCTGGGAAGCCGCCGAGCAAACTCTTCGGGATCGCGGCTACGAATTTGACCGCTACGATTCATCCGTGGGCGTCCTGACCACGCGACCGGAGGTCTCGCAGCAGTTCTTCGAGTTCTGGCGGAGAGATGTCGCCACGTGGCGAGACTGGGTTGAGGCCAGCCTCAACGTGATCCGCCGCTGGGTCGAAGTTCGCTGGGTGGACGAGGACGGGGCCCCGGAGGTCCGGGTTGCGGTCTACAAGCAGCGGCTCTCCGCGCCCGATCGCCAGTTCAATAACTCCGGCGCGGCCTACCAGATCTTCGGTGAAAATCTCCCGTCAACGAGCGGTTCGAAGATCCTCCCAGGGGCGGAGCAATGGATCGATATGGGGCGTGACCCGGCCATGGAGGCAAAGTTGGCTCAGGAAATCGCTCGTCGCGCGGATTCCCCGGCTTCTGAAGACCCTTCGTGAAGTGAAGTGATGTTCGCCGCCGCCCAACCTTCGAGCGTTGTCGGGCGATCGCACGATCGGACGACTGTAGAAAGAAGTCCTCATCCGCCGGTGGCCCACACGCGCCTGCAGCGCCATCTTTCCGGGCTCCTCGTCGCGCTGGCAATTGTCGCATCTCCGGTCATTGCGGGGGATGGAACAATGCCGGTTACGCGCGTCGCGGCCTCGCCGGATGCCATTGCCATCATGCTGCCTGTCTCCGTCGACGCTACCCCCGAGCCCGTGCGGTCGTTCTTGCGAAGCCGGGCCGAACAAGTGTTGGCCGCGGCCCTTGATTCGCGGCCTGCCGACCGGGATTCTGACGCCGCCGGCTCTATCGACTCCGAATATGTGTGCCTGGAGAGTCTCCGCGCCGGCGCGGATCGGGGTGAGGAATCCAAGCAATCTCCGCCGGTGCTCCCCCGAGACGTCGAGAGCGCGAAGCGGGCCGCCCGTCGAGCCGGCGTACGCGAACCCGGCTCCCTGCCCTGGAAGTTGATGGAACACTATGACGCACTGGTTCGCGCCTGGCGGGCCAACGATGAGGCGGGCGTCGTGCGTGCATCCGGCGCGGTTTGTCGACTCGCCCTTCAGGCTGCTTTGCCGTTCAACACGGTGTGTGCGGTCGGCGATGAGCAGGCCGGGGCGCTGAGCGAGAACGCAAGTACGAGCCTGCTCGCGGAGGATCGGTCGGTTGCTGCCCGCCTCCAGGCCGGTCTGATGCGCCGGCTTCGGGCGCAACTGGCCTACGAAGTGCGGGTGTTTCCAGAGCGTTACGAACTGCTCGGCGATCCATTCAAGGAGGTTTGCGAGACGGCTTGGCGCGCCAATGAAGCCGTCGGAGATTTGATCCGCGCGGATCGCGCCGCACTTGATGCTCTCCGGATTTCGGACGCGGATTCATTCTCGGTGCGGTCCGATGCCTACTACCTGCTCCTGAGCAAAAGTGCCGGTGGCGTGATTCGTACCCGCCTGGAGGACGGCGCGCTGCTGGCGGCGAAGCTGCTCGGCACGGCTTGGTACGAGGCGGGCCGGCCGTCCATTCCACTGGTCCCGGCCGAGGTGGCGAAGGTCGAAGCATCGAGCGGTGACGAAGAAGTGCAGTCGGTGCCGGAGGCGCTCGTCGGGAGCCGCAATTCCGACAAGTATCATCGGGCCGGTTGTCCCCACGTCCGGCGGATTCGCGAAGAGAATCTCGTGCGGTTTGATTCGATCGAAGATGCCGAAAACGCCGGACGGAAGCCGTGCAGCGTTTGTCGTCCGGATGAAGCGCCCAGCCCCTCAGACGGCAAATCAAAGTAGCGTCTTTTCGCTGATTTTCCGGAAGAATCTGGAAACAAGAAAGGGTGCCTTGTAGGTAAGGCACCCTTCCTCGTGATGTGCTTCGGGCTTCGCGTTTCGTCGATTCAGTCCAACCCGGCTGCCGTGGCGTGAGTCGGATCGAACTTCTCTTCGACGCGCCTCGCTCCGCCCGTCACCATCGTACTACATGGTTGACTTCTTGGCCTTGCGAGACTTCTTCTTTTTCTTCTTCGCGGTCTTCTTTTTAGTCGTCTTCTTCGCGCCAGCTTTCTTCTTCTTGGCGGTCTTCTTCTTCGACGACTTCTTGGCCGCTTTGCGTTTCTTCGCCATCCGTATCACCTCCTTTCTGCGCGGAATCGTACACAATTCCTTCGTCCTGTCAAAACATTTTTCCTATTTACGGTGGATTCGCGCGGCCGCCCCCCAAAGCCTCGTGGGTGCGCGGCGGTGTGCTCGCGCCCACGATCATGCGTGGAAGGCGGAATGTCGCACGACGACAAGACGACATCCGCAGCACCACCGAATCGGTCATGAGCTTGTCCGGGACATGCTGTGCAGGTGGGTGTGGCTCGATCAATTCCCCGTTGCGTGCTTTCGATCTCGCGATGTTCTGCCTGATCGCCAGAACCCGCTGCCGAATGACGAATTACCGCGATCGAACAGGTCATCGCATCCGTCATCGGCAGAATTGCGCTCGAAACTTTCGTATGAGTCGCCTTCGGAAAGGGAGGATTTCGAAGTTTCGATTCGGTATTCCGGGTGCGAAGCGTTGCTGATTCGGCGAGGTGCGCGAGCGATGGTTTCCGATGTTCCCCGGTCGAAATGCGCGATCCGCGAGCCAATCAGCAGTCGACAACACTCGCTACGCCTCCGTTTCCGGGAGCGCGAATGCCGCCCCCAAGTGCCCGTCACAGGGGCTTTCGAGCTCGATTTCGCGGATGAGGGGCGGCGTATCTACTTGGAACGCTCGATGTACTCGCCGGTCCGCGTGTCGATCCGCAGACGCTCTCCGATCTCGATGAACGGGGGGACCCGGACCTTGGCGCCGGTTTCCATGATGGCGTCTTTCATCTGGTTGGTGGCCGTCGCCCCCTTGACCACCGGCGGAGTGTCCGTCACCTGGAGATCCACTACCAAGGGTAGCTCGAAAGAGACCATCTGGCCTTCGTAAATCTGGCATGTTACGGGCGTGTTGGGCTTGAGCCACATGGCCGCGTCCCCGACAAGATCCGCACTGACCGGAATCTGCTCGTAGTTGGACGTGTCCATGACCACGTAGTTTTCCCCGTCGCGGTAGAGGTATTCGTACTGCTTCGACTCGACAAACGGTACCTCGATCCGGTCGTCCACGTTGAAACGGACATCCTGGATCGTCCCCGTTCGGAAATCCTTGATTTTTGCCTGCATGTAGCTGCGCTTGTTACCCTTGGCGACATGCTGAGCCTCGTGAACGATGGCCAGTTGGCCCTCATAAATAATCGTTCGACCCTTCCGCAAATCCACGGCCTTGATCATCGTCGATAGCTCCCCGAAGCGCGAAATATCCCTAGGCTGAAATTAAGCCGCGCGATGATCCCAAACGCCCGCCCTGCGGTCAAGGCGCGGCGCGGCGAGTCGGAGACCGGTCCCCGTTTCCGATAACGTTGCTCGGCCTTACGGCGGTTCTACAATAAATGGATGGGGCGATCGAAGCGGAAAGCTGTTCAGCGCTACCACGACCGCGTCGCGACGCGCTATGACCAAAGCTATGAGGATGCGTTCTGGCGATGGCACGACAGCCTTACCTGGGTTCACCTCAAGTCCTACCTGCCCAGGAATCTCCGCGCAAGGGTCATCGACCTGGGTTGCGGGACTGGAAAATGGGCCGCCAAGCTAATCAAGAGCGGGTTTTCCGTCAGCTGCCTGGACATTTCCCCGGCGATGCTCGACCAGTGCCGAAGGCGTTTCGGGGAGGATGCGAGTTCCGCGCCCGTCGCCTACCTCCAGGCCGATCTTTGCACCATGCCCCAGGTCGAGGATGATTCGTACGACTTCGCGGTAGCTTTGGGTGATCCCATCGGATGCAGTGAATCGCCCCCCCGTGCTCTGGCCGAGATCCGCCGGATTCTCGTTGACGGAGCCGTGCTCGTAGCCACGTTCGACAACCGTCTGGCAGCGATCGACTTCTATCTCCAGGCGGGAAACCGGGGCGATTTGGAGCGCTTCCTGCGCGACGGTAGGACGCGGTGGCTAACGCGTGATCCGAAGGAGCAGTTTCCGATCACAACCTGGTCTCCCGCGCAGATCAGCGACGTGCTCTCCGCGGCGGGTTTCGAGTTGTTGGACATGATCGGCAAGACGGTCTTGCCCATGAGGCATTATCGGGCTCTTCTGGCCGAGTCGTCCGAGCGGCGGGCTTGGGCGCGCGTGGAGAAGTCGCTCTGCCGGGATCCCGGCGCAATCGGGCGCGCCTCGCACATCCAGGTGGCCTGTCGTGTGCACAAAAAGCGGGGCTGAACCCGAAACCGCGACCGTTTCGGCCATGCCGGCTGGTGGGGATGACCGGACGGATTCAACTTTCCGCTTGCGACCTGTCCACCGCGCGCCCATAATCCCCGGAATGTCTGTTCCGGTACGTCCGGGGCAACGTTATTTGAAAAACCGCGTCCGAGGGGACAGTATTCGAAATGGGCGAAACGCTCGATGCTCTGCATCGCCTTCAGGTAGTCGAACTCGAACTCGCCGCACTGCGACGCGATCGGGAATCGCGGGTCCGGCGGGTCGAGGTGCAACAGAAGGCCCTTCGTCAGCTCGATGACAAGATGGAGCAGCAGCAACGCCTGATCCGCCAGGCCCAGATCCGGCTTGACGCCCTTAACCTCGATCTCGAATCACGCGAATCCACCATCCAGCATCACCGCGAAGCCCTCAACAAGGCCAAGACCAACAAGGAATACGCGGCGATCCTCGCGGCCAAGAACACCGAGCAGGCCGACAAGACCAAAGTCGAGAACACCGTCCTCCAGGCCATGGAAGAGGTTCAGAACCTCAAGACGCAGCTCGAAGCGCTGCAAGAGGAAAAGGAAACCCGACTGAACAGCCTTCGCCAGGCGGAGCAGGCTCTGGCCCATCACGACGAGAAGGACCGACCCAAGCGCGAGGAGCTCATGGCCCAGCGCGATGAGTTCTCGGCTGAAATCACGCCAACGACCCTGCAGACGTTTATTCGGGTCGCGGAACACCTCGAAGGTGAGGCGATGGCGGCGGTGCGCAAGCTGCATCCCAAGAAAGAAGACTATTTGTGCTCGGGATGCAACATCTCGGTCACTCTGGAAGTGGTGAACGCGCTCCAGACCCGTGACGAAATCCAGTTATGCAAATCGTGCGGGCGCATCCTCTTTCTTGAATCTGCGACTTCCCGCGCCTGAGCCCTTTGGTTTCTTTCTCTCCCGGTGAAGAAATTCTGTCCGGCTCGACGCACTCTTCCGGATAAAGCAACGCGTGGATTCGCCGAGGCGTGGGATGGGAGAAAGTTTGCCGGTCCGCCCGACGGTTCGCAGTAGGTTGGGGATCAGGCGCGTTCCTCAAATTCCCGGGCGATCTGGCTGACCGTCGCATCCAGAACGGACGGCCGGTTGTACCGGTTCCGCGCAATACGCTCACGGGCGGCGTGGACCTTCTTGTCGCGCAGAACGGGCAGCTGACCAGCGGCCTTCGTCCAGAATGTGACTTCCGCCCGGCGTACGTCCTCGCCCGTAATCGTCCACGCTACCATGAACTCCTCCATGATTGTCCCGGCCATGACGCGGCCCCCAGGTCCGCGCCCGGTACGAAGGTCACCCCGTACCGAGATTGTCTATTAGTCCATCGAGCGCCCGGCGCATGTTCTTCAGGAATTCGCGCGCGTTCTCGCGGCGTCATCGCCCGGATGCACATGGCGCGGAAAGACCGCTGCGATTGCCGCTTGAAAGACTTGACGAATCCAGCGACGATGACCGATAGGAAGGGGCAAGTCGTTTGCTGGATTTCCGCTTGACAAGCTGCGTGTACAGGAGCAATTCCTTGCGACCCAATGGGGTGTGGTGCTCGATCGGATTCGCCTTGCTTGGTTTGACGTTGGGGGGGTGTGTTTACGACGATCAGGGCTACGAGCCGGACCTTTTACCGCCGGAAGTCGTTTACCGTCGACCCAGCGCCTTGAGCCAACCGCCACGTCCGCCGGCATCACAGCGATCGCGCCGGCCTCGTTCGGCTACGGAGGCCTGGTTTCCGGTGGGTCACCGCATTGACCCCCGCTGGAAGGCGATCGTCGTCCACCACAGTGGTACGCCGACGGGCGGCGCCGCATCCTTTGATCGGTTCCATCGCGAAAGCAACGGCTGGGACGAGCTCGGGTACCACTTCGTTATCGGCAACGGTACGGACACGCCGGACGGGATGATTGAAGTCGGTCCGAGGTGGAACAAGCAAAAGCATGGTGCTCACTGCAAAACCGCCGATAATTTCTTTAACGATCATGGCATCGGCATCTGCCTGGTGGGCGATTTCACGCGAAGGGGACCCACGCCGAAGCAGATGGCGTCGCTGCGGCGCCTCGTCGCGTTCCTTTCGGAGGAGTGCCATATTCCACCCAGCCGCATTTACAGTCACGGTGAAATAAATCACAAGACACAGTGTCCGGGTCGGAACTTCCCGATGTTGGCCTTCCGGCGGTCGCTGACCGGCCCGGTAGCGGCATCCGCGTACCCTCTGCAATAGCCCCGGCACCGGCGTTTTCTGTATTGGAAACTACGGCAAGGACGGCCCGATTTCGGTCCGAGAGTCGTCCAGGGGGCGGTCGTGGACTGGACAAGTTCCGTAACCGAGCATATCGGATGTTTCTAAAGGGGTGTCGGCCGCCCGCCGATTCATTACCGTGGTAGGTCACCGCGCCACACGCGCGGAGGCCGGAAGACGCCCCGTAAGCCGACGAGGAAGTCGTTTCGGGGGCAACCGAAGGACCCTTAACTGCCTATAACTACGGGGGCGAACTCAGGCCAAAGCCTCACGCAGGAGCACGAAGATGAGCAATCGCAGGACGTTTCGTGGGCGGATGATCCGGCTGGCCATGTCGCTGGCCGTCGGCGGATCGGCATTTCAACTGGGCGGTTGCGACCCCGCTGTCCGCGACGCCCTCCTTACCGGGCTGGAGACGACCACACAGAGCCTGGGCTCGACGCTGATCACGGCCTTCTTCCTAAGCTTGGACGATGGGAGCAGTTCGAGCAGCAGCACGAACGGCCTGGCAACGACATAGCACTTGCGCCAAATTGGCCCCGGCGAGCGCCGAATGGCGTGCCCCGGGGTTCTTCATCGTTCCCTAAAGAGCGACCGGCACGCGGAGCCATCCCGCGTGCCGGTCGTGCCTTTTGGGCGATGCCCGCTCGCCGTCACCGCCCCAAAGGAGATTCCAATCGCTGATTCGCCGACCATGTGGGTCAGAACGACGGCACGTACTCCTGATACTCCGGGTACCACATGGCGTCAGCCACGACTTCATCCACCATGTCGTCCGGAATCATTCGCCCCAGGTTGAGCCGTCTCGACTCACGCATGACGGCCGAGGCGATATGCCGGCTCACCTCGCGGAGGTCGCTCTGGTCGGGATAAATGGCGCCGACCTCGAGCCGCTCCGGATGGACGTGCTGGGCCAAGGTCCGCGCCGCCACAAGGAACATCGAGTCCGTCACTTCGCGGGATTCCGAGAGAATGCAGCCCAGCCCCACGCCGGGGAAAATGAACACGTTATTACCCTGCCCGATGACGTGCGTACGACCCTTGTACTTGACCGGCGGGAACGGGCTGCCCGTAGCCACGATCGCTCGACCGTCCGTCCAGTTGATGGCCTCTTCCGGCGTGCACTCGGCCTTGGACGTGGGATTGCTGAACGGAAGGATGATCGGCCGTTCGACGTGCTTGGCCATCTCCCGAATGACATCCTCCGAGAAGGCGCCGCCCTTGGCGGTCGTACCCACCAGGATCGTCGGCTTGAATTTGGCCACGACTTCCAGCATGTCCACTGTATTGGCCGCGGGAATTCCCAGCTCCTTCATGCGGGCGCTGCGCATGGTGAATTCCTGCTTGTGCGCGTCGCGGATCGTTCGCCCCTCAAAGAGCAGGCCTCGGGAGTCGAGGAACACCTGGGCACGTTCGACCACGTCGCTCGGAACGCCGTCCTCCAGCATGGCGCTGCGTACAAGGCGTCCGATTCCCACGCCGGCGGCTCCGGAGCCCAGGTAGGCAATCCGCTGCTCACCAAGACTCTGGCCCGTGATTCGCAGCGCGGACAGAACGCCCGCCACGGCCACGCCCGAAGTTCCCTGGATATCGTCGTTGAAACAGCGGATGCGCTTGCGGTAACGGTCGAGGTTCTGGAAGGCGATATCCTTGTGGAAGTCCTCCCATTGAAGCAGCGCCTTGGGGAAGACATCGGTCACAGCGGCAACAAACGCCTCGATGAACTGCTCGTACGGTGCCCCGCGCAAGCGGCGATGGCGGAAGCCGAAGTAAGCCGGATCGTTGAGCAACTCCGCATTGTCGGTGCCCAGGTCCAGGCTGATAGACAGGGTGTGCTGCGGGTGAATACCCGCCGCGCCGCAATACAGGGCGATTTTGCCGATCGGAATGCCGATGCCACCCGCGCCCTGATCCCCCAGGCCGAGGATCCGCTCATTATCCGTAACCACGATAAGCCGGACATCCGTATTCGTGGCATTGCGGAGCAGGTCCGGGATGCGCTCGATATCTGACGGCGTGATCCACAACCCGCGAGGCCGACGGAAGATGTGGCTGTACTCCTGGCAGGCCCGCCCAACGGTCGGCGTGTAGACAATGGGCATCAGTTCTGTGAAATTCTCCACCAGAACGCGGTAGAACAGCGTTTCGTTCCGGTCCTGGAGCGCCGCCAGGCCGATGAACTTCTCCAGGTCGTCGTGCTTGGCCCGCAGATGCTCCAGTTCAAGCGCCACTTGCTCGTCAACGGAGACAACCTTGTGGGGCAGAAGCCCGTCCAACTGGAACGAGCGCCGCTCTTCCAGTGTAAAGGCCGCATCCTTGTTAAGAATGGGGTCGCGGAGGAGGTGAACGCCGCGCTTGTCGACGGCAATCGGGCCGGTGTTGCTCCGGAGGGTTGAGGCGAATGGCTTGCTGCCCATGGGTGTGCATCCTATCACGAGAGTCGATCTGCCTGACGCCAGGGTCGGCGTCCGTGCCCGCGCGACAAGGGGCGGGTACCGTAAATCCGCCTAGCAAGTCCGGTGCCGGACAAATCGCCATTGAATACCATCCCGAAAACAGTGCTCCGGGCCGAGTTTGGGGGTGCGGAAAAGGCAGCTCCATGGCGTTGGCACGCGGGCTGCAAGGGATCCGTAGGGAGATCCCCGGGCCGGGACCATGTCGGTTTCGTGGCGCTCGAAAGATTGAGTCCATTAACCGCCGTGCGGATAATCTGCGGGGAAGGTGAACTTTGGTGCAGTCATAGGAAGGACGGTGCGATCATGGCAGCCGTGGACCTGGCCCGATCAATGCGCGAAGAACATGACCGTGTGGACGAGCTGGCCAACAGCGTCAGGCAGATTACCGCCGTGATCCACTGGGCCAATTTCCAATCCTGGCTGGGAGAGCTCCGGCAGCGGTTCGAGCACCTTCGCGCTCACTTGGTTCAGCACATGGCGCTCGAGGAGCGAGACGGGTACTTCCTTCCCGTGCTCGAAAGGAGGCCGGGACTTGCCCCGCAGGTGGAAGCGCTCCGCAAGGAGCATGAAGAGATGATGCGCATTCTGGACAACGTCCACCAGGCGGTTCTTGCCCTCCAGGCGACGGACCGGCTTCTCGTACGCGATTGCTGCATTCGGATCAATGCGCTGCTCGGGTTTCTTGAGCACCATGAGAGCGCCGAGAATATCCTGATTTCCACCGTTTTCACCCACGACATCGGCACGAAGGACTGATTGTAGCCCCCCGGGCCTTTTATCGTTTTGAGTGGTCGCGCCGGGTGTCGCTTGCCCGGAACGCGTCTGACGCCACAATGCACGCCAGCCGTGCATGCGCAGATCCCACAAACCGGACTCCTCCTGGCGCTGATGCTGGTCGCCGGACTCGTCGGCGCCTACGTGTCTCGCTACCTGCGCATTCCCAAGGTGGTGGGGTACTTGCTGGCAGGAGCTGCGCTGGGTGCCGGCCTGCGGTGGCTGTTTGATTACAATGACGACGCCGAGGCTCGCGCCGCATTGGATGCATCTGCCGAGCCCCTCAAGACCATCAAGAACGTCGCGCTTGGCCTGATTCTCTTCACCATTGGTGGCGTGTTCGACAAGAACCGCCTGCGCTTGACCGGCCCGCGGATCGCGAGACTCGCTCTCGTCGAGGCCGTGACCGTCGTTGTTCTGGTCTCGTCGGCCTGCTTCGCCTCGGGGCTTCTCGATCGGGCCGGAATGTCCTTCGCCGACCTTGCGGTACTTTCCCTCCTTCTGGCGATCGTGGCTTTGGCCACGGCACCGGCTGCGACCGTTCTTGTTCTTCAGGAGTACGAGGCGAAGGGACCGATTACCAACACGATTCTGGGCCTGACAGGCATCAACAATGTTCTGGCGCTGGTGGGGTTCTACTCCGTCTTCCTGGCTCTGGCTTCGATCGGAGCGATTCCTACGCGGGGGGCGGTGACCCAGAGCCCGCTGCTCGCACTTTTTGCGATGACGGCCGGAAGCATCGTGTTGGGGGTGGCGGCCGGCACGCTTCTCAGCATCGTTTACGCCCGGCTGGCCTTGAGCGAGACACTCCTGATTTTCTTCACGCTTTTCATCCTGCTGGGAACAGGGGAAAACTGGCTGCTCACCCACAAGGGTGTTTCCTTCAATTTTCTCCTGACGGCGATGGTTATCGGGGCGGTATTCGCCAACCTGACGGTTGATGCCCCGAAATTGGAAGCCACCCTGCGCGTCATGGGTACACCGCTCTACGCCGCCTTCTTTGTTCTTGCGGGTTACGGGTTGCATCTCAAGGAAGTGCCAGCGCTGGGAATTACCGGCGTAGCATTCCTGATAGCCCGGTTCGGTTCAAAGACCCTGGCCGGTCGCTGGGGCGGCCGTTGGGTCGGCCTTCCTCCACAAGCCGGCGTGGATTTGGGTTCGGCCATGTTATGCCAGGCGGCGATCGCCATCGGTCTCTCCGCGTTCGCCGAGCACTACTGGGATCATCCTGCGGCATCGCGTTTCGCCACTGTCCTGCTCGGAAGCGTTGTCATCTTCGAGTGCATCGGGCCGCTCTTGCTGAAACGCTGCGTTGTTGCGGCAGGTGAGGTCAAGGCCGTGACGCTGCTGCGTCGATCCGGCGGCGCCGCAGATGAGGGTGGAGCGGTCACGCGGCTCACCCTGGAGTCTTTAGGGCGCCTCGTTGGATGGAAGCGCAGTCCGTTGCGAACGGGAGCAGAATCCCTCGAAGTTCGCCACATCATGCGTCGCAATGTCGAGACACTCCGTGCATCTGAGCCCTTTGACGACGTGCTTCACTTCATCGAACGCTCGACGCATGCCCATTTCCCCGTTGTGCATGACGACGGGACATTCTGCGGCGTAATTCACTTCCACGATGTTCGAGACGTGATTTACGATCCCGTGCTGGCGGGATTGCTGACCGCTGCCGACCTCTCCGATCAGGCGGCCGTGTTCGTCCCGATCGATCTTCCTCTGGACCACCTGATGGAGGAATTCCGGCGGCACAATGTCAGCGTGCTGCCCGTGGTCGAGAGCCTGTTAAATCAAAGGCTGGTGGGCATGGTCGAGCAGCGAGACCTGTTGCGGACCGTTCGCCAGCGGGCGGGCACCTTGTAGAGCGACCGGGTCGACGGTGTTTGGCCACGGCCGCAACGCGCAAATCTGCCAATCTGGCAGCGCTCCGGTCGGAGGGCGCTGTTCTGACAGTCGCATGGAGAACCGCGACCTCTGCACGAGCGCCTCCCATGTGACCGTAAACATATGTATAAAAATAGCTTGTGATTCTGCTGCCCCGGCCCGGAGAGGCCGCCGCTCTTTGGCACCGCGTGTGCTTTTCAGTTCCGGGCGGAGGTCCGGCATGCGGTCTTGAATGCGCCGGGTTCGGCCCGAGCGATTCTCGCTCGGCGAGATCATTCCATTTGTGGATTGGCGTGGCGGCCGCCGGTTGAGCGGCCCCGTCAGAAAGGAGCTGGCAGTCCATGGCGAAGTTGAACATCCGTCCCCTGGGGGACAAGGTGATCGTCAAGCGGGTGGAGGCGGAGGAGAAAACCGCCGGCGGCATCGTTCTCCCCGACAGTGCAAAGGAAAAGCCGAAGCGCGGTGTGATTCTGGCCGTGGGCGACGGCAAGCTGCTGGACGATGGCACGCGCAGCCCGCTCCAGGTCAAGAAAAACGACGAGGTGGTGTTCACCAGCTACGCCGGGACGGAGATCAAGGTGGCGGGTGAGGAATTCATGATCATGGAAGAATCGGACATCCTGGGCGTGCTCGAGAAGTAGTCCAGGCGAGCCGCAGGCATGACGCCTGCCCGATTCCTCAAGCGAAGCAGAAACTCGTAATTCCCCAAGCGAAGGAGTATCGCCGATATGGCAGCAAAGCAGATTGCGTATCAGATGGACGCCCGTGAGGCGATTCGCCGCGGCGTCAAGCAGCTCGCACGGGCGGTCAAGAGCACGCTCGGACCCTGCGGCCGGAACGTCGTGATTGAGAAATCGTTCGGCTCGCCGACGGTAACCAAAGACGGCGTGACCGTGGCGAAGGAGATTGAGCTCGACAACGCGTACGAGAACATGGGCGCTCAGATGGTCCGTGAAGTCGCTTCGAAGACCTCCAGCGTTGCCGGCGACGGAACGACCACGGCCACCGTGTATGCGGAAGCGATTTATGACGAGGGTCTCAAGAACATCGCCGCGGGTGCCGAGGCAATGGAATTGAAGCGGGGCATTGAGGCAGCCGTCGAGACGGTCGTCGAAGAGTTCAAGAAGATGTCCTCGCCGGTCAAGGGCAGCGAGCAGATCACACAGGTCGGTACCTGCGCGGCGAATCAGAATCGCGAGATCGGCGAAAAGATCGCCCAGGCGATGGACAAGGTGGGCAAGGACGGGGTGATTACGGTCGAGGAGGGCAAGACGCTCGAAACGACCGTCGAGCTCGTCGAGGGCATGCAGTTCGACAAGGGCTATCTCTCTCCGCACTTCATGAATAACTTTGAGAGCCTGAGCTGCGAATTCGAGAAGCCGCTCATCCTCATTCACGAGAAGAAGATATCCAACATCAAGGACATGATCCCGCTGCTGGAGAAGGTCTCGCAGTCGGGGCGGCCTCTGCTGATTATCGCCGAGGACATCGAGGGTGAAGCTCTGGCCACGCTGGTGGTCAACAAACTGCGCGGCACGCTCCAGGCGTGTGCGGTGAAGGCGCCGGGCTTCGGCGATCGCCGCAAGGCCATGCTCGAGGACATCGCCGTGCTCACGGGCGGGAAGGCGATCTTCGAGGATCTGGGCGTCAAGCTCGAGAACGTGCAGATGTCGGACCTCGGCTCGGCCAAGAAGGTGCGCATCGATAAGGACAACACCACGGTCATTGAAGGCGGCGGTTCTTCCAACGCCATCAAGGGTCGCATCGCGCAAATCAAGAGCGAGATCGACGCCACGACCAGCGACTACGATCGTGAGAAGCTGGAGGAGCGGCTCGCCAAGCTGTCCGGCGGCGTCGCGCAGATCAACGTGGGTGCCGCGACGGAGGTCGAGATGAAGGAGAAGAAGGCCCTGGTCGAAGACGCGCTGCATGCGTGCCGCGCGGCCGTCGAAGAGGGTGTTCTTCCGGGCGGGGGTGTATCGCCCGTTCGTGCGGCGAAATCACTGGATGGCCTGGTCAAGAAGCTCAAGGGCGATCAGAAGACCGGCGTGGATATCGTTCGCCGGGCGCTATCGGCTCCGCTGAAGCAGATCGCGGCCAACGGCGGGCTCGACGGCTCGATCGTCTGGCAGAAGGTGTCGGAAAACAGCGATGTGAACTTCGGGTTCAACGCCCTGACCGGCGACTACGGCGACATGGTGAAAATGGGCGTGCTGGTGCCGGCCAAGGTCGAACGCGTCGCGTTGCAGAATGCCGCGTCGGTTGCGAGCCTGCTGCTGACGACCGACTGTGCCATCAGCGAGATCAAGGAGAAGAAGGATAAGAAGAGCCCGGCCGGCATGGGCGCCGGAATGGGAGGTATGGGTGGCATGGGCGGAATGGGTGGTATGGGCGGCATGATGTAAGCCGCCGAAGAATCCAATCAGTGCCGGGAAAGCCTGGCGCTGCTTCAATAAATGACCCCGCCGAGGCATGGGCTTCGGCGGGGTCGTCTTGTTTCGTGATCGCCGAACCGAAGGAGCCCGGCTGTACTGGAAATACCGCCTAGCGCTTCGAGAACTGGAATCTGCGGCGAGCGCCGGCCTGGCCGTACTTCTTGCGCTCGACCTCGCGCGAGTCGCGCGTCAGCAGGCCCGCTTCGCGCAGCTTGGGACCGAATTCCGGGTTGACCTTGACCAGAGCGCGGGCGAGTCCCAACACCACGGCGCCGGTCTGGCCGGAATAACCGCCCCCGGCCACGTTGACGAATACATCGTACGACTTGGCCGTATCGGTCACCTCGAGCGGTTGGCGGGCGAGCCCGCGATCGCGCTCGTGGTTAAAGTAGGCGTCCATTTCCTTGTCATTGACTTCGAATTTGCCGGTTCCCGGGCGGATTCGCACGCGGGCGACGGAGGTTTTGCGGCGTCCCAGGCCCCAGATATAGGGGTTATTGAGGGCCTTCTTGGATTTCGCAGGAGCGGGTTGTGTAACAACCGGCTCGCTTGGCATATCCACGGTCGTCATCGGCTCGGTGCCCACGTTAAGAAATTCCTCCTCTAACCAAGGTGATCAAACGCCCAGGGCTGAGGCTGTTGGGCGGTATGGGGGTGACTGGGTCCGGCATAGGCCTTGAGCTTGCTGAGCATGGCCCTTCCCAAGGCGTTCTTGGGCAGCATGCGCCGGACGGTCTCCATCAGGATACGTTCGGGATGTTGCTCCTTGACCCGCTGAAACGGAATCTCGCGATATCCGCCGGGATAGTACGTGTACTTCGGATAGCTGTATTCTTCGTCTTTGCGCCCAGTGACGCGGACTTTCTCAACATTGGTAACGACGACAAAGTCGCCCGTGTCCACGTGGGGCGTATAGGTAGGGCGGTGCTTGCCCATGAGCACTGTGGCGATTTGCACGGCGAACCGCCCGAGAATGCGGCCATCTCCGTCGGCGTGGTACCACTTAGGCTCCACGTCAGCGGGGGTTCTGGCCTGAAAACTACGTAACTTACACTGCGGCATAAGCTTACCTCTACATCACGCCGAACTCACTGCGCGAGAATCGCGTAATGTAGCGGTTTTTTGGCGCCCGTCAACCCCGGCTCTCGAACAGGTTCCCCAGCCCACCGAGGATCGAGCCCTGGTCGTCCTTCCGCCCGCCAGGGCGGATGTTGGCCAGAACCCGACCGGCCAGCTTGGAGAAAGGCAACGACTGGAGCCAGACGGAGCCCGGGCCGCGCAGTGTCGCGAGGAAAAGGCCTTCGCCGCCGAAGATGCTGTTGGTGATTCCGCCGGTCATCTGAATGTCGTAGTTGACGCTCGGCTGGAACGCCACGAGGCAGCCCGTGTCCACGCGGAGTGTCTCGCCGGCGGCCAGTTCCCGGCGGCAAATCGTGCCCCCGGCATGCACGAACGCCAAGCCATCGCCGGTGAGCCGCTGGAGGATAAAGCCCTCTCCCCCGAACAGACCCGCGAGAACCTTCCGTTGAAAGGCGATGCCGATCTGAACGCCGCGGGCCGCGCACAGGAAACTCTCCTTCTGGCAGATCATCTCGCCGCCAAGCTCGTTCAGGTGCATGGGGATGATCTTGCCCGGATAGGGCGCGGCGAAGGAAACCTGCTCGCGCCGGTTGCTGGTGGCGCCGAAGGTGGTCAGAAACAGGGACTCACCGGTGATCACGCGCTTGCCTGCGTCAAAGAGTTTTCCGAAAAAGCCCTGGTTCTTGGAGGGGTCGCCGAAAACCGTTTGCATCTCAATGCCGTTCGTCATGTAAAGCATGCCGCCGGCCTCGGCGATGACCACCTCACCGGGATCGAGCGTGATCTCCACGAACTGCATGTCGTCGCCGAAGATCTCGTAGTCGATCTCGTCGCTGCGGCGCACGCCGGCGGCGCGCGGCGGGGGGGCGGTGCCGGCTTCGATGGATTGTCGCAGGGCGGCGATGTGTCTGGCCTCCGTCCAGTCCGCGACTCCCGGGCCCCAGACGAGCGTTTTAGGCCCACCTACGGTGGGAAGAATGCCTATCAACTCCTCACGCGTAACCGGTCCAGTTGTTTGGCCATCCTTTACGTAATACCAACCTGTATCCGTGCTCATGATTCTCTGCTCCGGTACTCTCGGCGATTGAAAATTCAGCTTGACTTACCCTTATCGCCGCCAAGTTGCGTTGCGGCGGCTTGCGCGTCATTGTGCGGAACGGCGGAAGCATGGTCAATGAAACCGCGGGATTCAGGTGGTCAGAATCATGAGTGATTTGCATATTCTCGTGCTCGACGACTTGGGAATTGACCAGCAAGCCATGCGGTCGCTCATGTCCGACGCTGGTCTGGGTTCGGCGTTTCTGGTTCGGCCGGACCGACTCGACTCGGTGCCGAAGGAAGACGTTCGCGCGATTATCACCGTTCGCACGCCGGTCGGAGAAGCGCTTCTGGGGGGCAAGCCTGGACTGCCCAACGTCGGCGTCGTGGCCGTGGCATTTACTGGTTACGACGCTGTCGATCTTGATCGATGCCGTGAACGCGGCGCCGTGGTGTGCAATGTTCCGAGCTACGCATCGGACTCGGTTGTGGAGTTGACCGTTGCGTTGGCGATTTCACTGCTGCGAGACGTGCCGCGCGTGGAGCGCGAGATGCGCGCGTTCGCGGCGACACAAGGAGACATCGCCCCGTGGTGGAAGGGAGTCAGTCCCGGGCGGCAGCTGGCGGGCAAGACCGTCGGCATTGTCGGAACAGGGACCATCGGCTGCCGCGCGGCCGAGGTCTTCGCCGCGATGGGGTGTCGGCTGCTGGGCTGGAGCAGGACGGAGAAGGCGGTATTCAAGCGGCTGGGCGGCGCGTATGTTTCGACGCCAACGGCACTGTGCGTGGCGAGCGACATTGTCTCACTGCACGTGCCCTTGTCGTCCGAAACAAGGGGTCTGATCGGAGGCAAGGAACTCCAGGCGATGCGCCCGGGGACCTGCCTGATCAACGCTTCGCGTGGGCCGATTGTCGACAAGGTCGCCCTACTTGCCGCTCTGAAGTCACAGGAGATTCGGGTCGCCCTGGACGTATTCGATCAGGAACCGCTAGCGACGGACGATCCGCTCCTTGGTTTTCCCGAGAAGACTATCCTCACACCACATATCGGGTTTCGTACGCGGGAAGCGCTCATGGAGCGTGCGCGCCAGACCTTCGAGAACATCCGCTGTGCGCTGGATGGCAAGCCGCAGAATGTGGTGAACTGATCCGCTCAGCGATCATCCGTCCTGGGCAGTTCATGGAATGACAGGCGGTCGCTGGAGAGGTCGAGCACGGCCACGGTGTACCGCGACGCGCGGCATAGCGCACCGGGATTGATCAGGCGGACACCGTTGAAGCGGGTATCGCTGGCACGGTGAGTGTGGCCGTGAAAGATGTAGTCCACGTCGAGCTGCCGCGGAGCGCTCTCAAAGCCGGGTTCGTGCCCGTGAAATACGGCGATGCGCTTTCCCTCCAGATCGACGCGCGCCGGTACAGACTTGGGCGGGCGCAGTCCCACGGCCTTGAGGTAGGCGGGCGTTATCATGGATGGTTCGTCGGTATTGCCCCAGACGAATGTGCAATCGCGTCCGACCATTTCGTCGAAGACCGCCGGTCCGCCCACGTCGCCGCAGTGGACAATGTGCTCGATCGACAAGCGGTCGAATAGTTCCATGGCCCGGCGAACCCGTTCGTAATGTCCATGACTGTCGGAGAGAATGCCAATGAGCATGGTTCGATGAACGGCGCAGTGCGCTGGCTGGTGGTTACAAAGCGCCCATCCTAACGGCGGCGGGCGCGGAACAGGCCATTCTGTCAAACGTCAGGCGGCAAGTCCAGCGAGAAAAGCGAATCGGGCGGTCCAGGGCGTAATGGGGTATTCACGCCAGCGTGAGCCGGATTCCAGGCAGGGATTTCGCTAAGCGGGTCCGGGAGGTGTTCGGGGAGGGCCGCTGTGCGCCGCAAGAGATGAACGCGAGGACCGTTCAAGTTCGGTGATCATCTGTCCGCGGCGCCAAACGCGGACGTCCCCGGTCGACTCGGAAAGGGTTATCGCAATGGCCCTGGTTCCGGCGGTGATACCTGCGGCGGCTGCGTGGCGCGCACCGAGCCTTTGGGCGAGTTCCTCGCCCGGGGCGGAGGGACGGAGCATAGCGCAGGCTGCGACAATGACGCCGTTTCCCTTGATCACGAAGGCGCCGTCGAGCTTGGCGATCTCCTTAACCGTGTCGCGAATCGTGTCGTCGAGGATGTTGCGCTCTTTCTCAGTGTATCCCCGGAAAGGATTGATCCGTCCTTCGTCGTAGTATTTCTGCACCTGGCGGTGGTCGCCGATCACGAAGATCGTCCCCACCGGTTTGCCCTCGCGGCCTTCTTCGCCCAACTCCAGGGCGACGCGGAGGACGCGCTCGAAGACGGGCTGGCGGATATGTTCCGTGAGCTTTGGCTGATCGACCGACTGGAAGAGCTCGAACTCCTTGCCCACGCGCATGGTAATCAGTGAATCGATTTGTCCGCCGGGCAGGCCGGTCAGGAAGACGAACACGTCGTCGGGCTTGAGCAGTTGTTGCGAGATGGCGATCAGCGAAGCCATCTTGATCTGGCCCATGCGGGAAAGATCGAGGGGCGGTACGGTAAGCGTCTCCGCTCCGACAGCCTCGCCGCGATGGCGCTCATCTTCGTTGCGGGCGACCAGCACGAGTCGTGCCGGCTTCTTGATGGCCGATCGCAGGGCCGCCAAGTCACCCGCGGCGCTGATGTACGCAAAGAGGACACCGGCGTGGGTCTTTCGAACCACGTCGGCCGACGCGGCGATGATGGACGCGGCGATGTTGTTGGCGTTGTCGTTGTCGGGCATCGGCTGCACCAGGCCGGGCTGCGTTGGACGGTCCGGCGACCGCCACTATACTGATCGGCTCCATGAAGACCAAAGTTGTTCTGTCCCTGTTGTCGGCATTGATTCTATGCTCGCTGCCGGTCGGTCGGGCCTTTGCGGCTGATGCCGCCGACAGGTCCGATTCCGCGTCGGTCGAGGCTTTGCCAGAACCCGCAGTCCCAGCGCTGGCTGACCATGAGAAGCTCTTCCTCTCCCGAGTGGCCCGCCGGGCGCTCCGCGATACGGTGCTCGGGCGGGATCCCTATGAGCCGGACTACATACCGTCGTCGCTTCAGGAAAAGACCACCGAGGTTGTTGTCCGGTTGCGGCAGGGGGGATTCCTGCTGGCGGCGTCTTCGGGCGGTCCGGCGCCAATTGCGGATGCCGTTCGCGATGCCGCCGCCGCGGCCGGCAAGAACCTGGCGCAAGTGGTCGAGACATCCGTCGGCGATTCGGCCGAGCTGCTGATTGAGATTGAGGTCGTCGGGCCTGCTCAGGCGATACCCAGCGTCGGCGATTGGACGCAGCCGCGGGCCGTCGATTCGTTCATCGAGCCGGGGGTCCACGGGATGGTTCTGGCGGGGCCATCGGGTACATACCGCTTCTGCCCGACGGAGGTATTTACATCGGACGTGACGGTGGCACAGGGTCTGAGGAGTCTTGCGCGGCAAGTTCAGAAGAATCCCATGGAGATTCCGAAAACGCGGCTCTATCGGTTTCGCACGATTCACTGGTACCAGGCCAAAGCGGGCGCCGAAATCGTGTCGCTGCACCGCGGGCTGGTACTGGTCCCGCCCGAGGCAGTGACCGCGGACGAACTCGACCGGGCCATCGAAGAGCTGGCCGAGTACATGGTCTGGCGGCAGAAGCCCTCCGGGTTGTTCTCGTACGAATATGAGCCGGCGCGGGATGCGTTTTCCGATGAAGACAATCTGGTCCGGCAAGTGGGTGCCACGTTGGCGCTGACGCTCCATGCGCGGGAATCGGGGCTCAGCGCGTCACTCGCGGCGTCCGACAAGGGCATCCGTTATCACCTGCAAGGCCTGCGCGACATTCCGGGGCGTGGTGATGCGGCGTTCATTGCCACGGCCGACGGAAAAAACAAGCTCGGCGTGACGGCGCTGCTGGCGCTAGCGCTCGCACAGCATCCCGATCGGCAAAAATACACCGATGTACGCAGCGAACTTATCGAGGGAATGCTGTGGTTGCAGCGCCCGTCGGGCATGTTCGTGACCGCTTTCCCTCCCGCGGAGAATATCGAAGCGCAGGATTATTTCCCCGGTGAGGCGCTCCTCGCCATGGCCGAGCACTACACGCTCGATCCGTCGGCGAAGATCCTGGATGCGTTCAATCGGGCGATGGGTTTCTATCGGGAATATTTCCGGGGGATCCCTTCGCCCGCGTTGGTTCCGTGGCAGTCTCAGGCCTATGCCCTGATGGCGCAGCACGGTCGGCGCCAGGATTATGCCGGGTACGTGTTCGAGCTGACGGACTGGCTGGCCAAGAAGCAGCTCACGCCGGAGAACTGCACTTGGCCGGAGTTGTGGGGCGGAATCGCCGCCTACCAAAAGGGCAGGGCGGGGGTAGCCACGGCTTCCTATCTGGAGGGCTTTGCCGATGCACTGCGACTGGCCCGGGAGCTGAACGATCAGGAGCGGGTGAAACGCTACGAGAAGATCGTACGTGGCGCAACGCGATTCGTACTTCAGCTTCGCATCCGACCAGAGGAGGCGTATTTTATTCGCAGTCCCAAGAACGCCGTCGGCGGCGTTCGTACCACGCCGGCGCTCGATTTGCTTCGGATCGATCATTGCCAGCATGCGCTCGTGGGGCTGATGAAAGCCCGTCACGCCTTGTTTGACCACGGAGGCTGATGCCGCGTGGCCGGCGAACCCAGCCTATCCCCTTCACGAAGAGAATCCCGGCAGGAGGCCCTTGTCGTCGCGGGGGTACTTGTCGTTGCCATGGCGATCATTGCGCTCCTGGTGCCGTACGCCCTCCCGATGATCGGTGTCGAATTGATCGCGGCGCTGATGATCGTAGTTCCACCCGCGCTGGCCGGTCTCTGGCTGGTTCCCGTGTTCCGGCTCGGTCCGATGCCACTGCGATGGCACCTGCTCCTGGGCGCGGCGCTGGGCACGGGATCGACCTCGATCCTCGTGCTTCTGCTCGGACTGGTTGGCATTCTGTATTCGTACGTCTGGCTGGTCATTCTGCTTCTGATGGGAGTGTCCGGCGTGATCCGCCTCCGCAACTTGTTGGGCGGGTCCGACACAATCGCAGGCGAGCTTTCGCTGCCAGGGCAGAAAGGAACCGCGATCTCGCCCTGGTTCTGGCTCGCGGCTGCCCCTTTCCTCGCAGCGGCGCTGCTGGCGGCCTCCAACGCACCGGGGATGATCTGGCGGCAGGAGGGATTCGGTTACGACGTGCTGGAATATCACCTGGAAATGCCGCGGGAGTACTTCGACGCGGGGCGGATTTTTTACGCCGCGCACAACGTCTACGCGAACTTCCCGGCGAACGTGGAGATGCTCTACCTGCTCGCCATGGTCGTACAACGCGCAACGGTGGATGCAGGCGTGACCGCAAACATGATTCATTTGCTTTTCGCCGGTCTTACCGTGTTCGCTGCTGCGGCTGCGGGAAGGGACCATTCGCGCGGTGGTGCGGTCGTGGCCGGCGCTACAACCACCGCTTGCCTATGGCTCGTCTACCTGAGCGGCCTGGCGTACGTTGAAAACGCGATGCTTTTCTATGGGATGGTGGCGGCGGCGATGCTGGTTCGCGCAGGCGGTTCGGCGGATTCCAGCAGGTCAAATTCGCCTCGCGGCTCGCTGCTGGCTGCCGGGGTCATCGGCGGACTGGCTTGCGGGTGCAAATACACGGCCTTGCCATTGATTGTCCTGCCGCTGGCGGTGATTCCTTTGGCGGTTCCGGCGCCTTCGCTGACGCGGGGACTGAAGCGCGGTGCCATCTTCCTGCTTGCGACAGCGGCGACGTTCGCGCCCTGGCTCCTTAAGAATGCGGCCATGACCGGCAATCCCGTTTTCCCCCTGGCGAACAGTGTATTCCATGCGTCGCCGCCGGGCTGGAACGAGGAATGCTCGGTGCGATGGCAGGAGGGACATCGTCCGGTCGAGGCCGAACGTCCGCCGCTAGCCCGAATGCGGATGCTCTGGGACAGGACGCTCGGAGATCCGCTTCAACGCTTGGCCTGGCCGATCGCGGTGTTGCCAATAGCCGGGTTGTTCGCCCGCCGGCGGGATCGCACGGACGGGGCACTGGCGGCGGTTCTCGTTCTCCAACTGCTGATCTGGATCGTCTTCACGCACCTTTATGCCCGGTTTGCGGTCGTGTTCATGATTCCGCTTCTGCTGCTGGTAGGTCGAGCATTGGGCACGCGTGCCGCATCGTGGCGGCGGAACGTGGCAATGGCTTTGCTACTCGTGAGCGCTGCCTGGGGCATGTTCTTCGCGATGAACTTGTTTCAGTCGGAGGCGCCGGGGGGCGTGTATGGCGGCATACCCGCCTCGGCGATCTATGAAGGCGAGATCCCCGGGTACGAGTATCTTGGCTTTGTCAACGAGGAGCTCCCGGCCGACGCCCGCATCCTGTTGGTTGGTGACGCCCGGGCATTCTACGTTCGGCACCAAGTCGATTACTGTGTCGTGTTCAACGCGTGCCCCTTTGTCGAAGCCGTGCGATCGGCGCAGCGGCCGGATCGCGGTCCGGCCGTCCTCGCGTGGTTGGAGGAAAAGGGATACTCCCACGTTATGGTCCATTGGGGAGAGATTCGGCGGCTGCGGAACTCGGCCTACGGATTTCCTGAGGAGGTCAATCGGGAGCTGTTTGAGGACATGGAAAGGGCAGGGCTTTGCAAGGCGCGGGAATTCAGGTTGCCACGTTCGGAAGCACCTTACATTACCGTATTCTTGGTCCCATAAATCGGTGCCGGCGGCTGTTTTCGGGTGTGGTTGGGTCATTCCGGGGCTGTTCTCGGCCTTCATCTTTTCTTAATATTTTCAAGGTCCAATAGGGGAACCGGTGACACCCGCAAACCCGTTGTCCGGAGAAGGACGACGGCTCAGCGCCCATGCGGGATCGTTCTCCGCGGCCTTTCTCCGGATTTTGCGATGAGCAGGAAACGGTCCATTCTGATCGTCGAAGACGAACTCGATCTGGCCGATTCGGTGGGATACAACCTCGAGCGGGAGGGCTACGCCTTCCGACGCGCGTCCGATGGCGAGACGGCTTTGGCCGAGGTACGCCGGCAGCAGCCGGACCTGATCATCCTCGATCGCATGCTTCCGGGTCGGTCCGGTGACGAGGTGGCTACGGAGTTAAAGCGCGACACGAGGACGTCGGGAATTCCCATCATCATGCTGACGGCCAAGGCCGAGGAATCGGACGAACTTGTCGGATTCGCGCTCGGGGCGGACGATTACGTTGCCAAGCCGTTCTCCATGAAGCTGTTGCTGGCCCGTGTGGCGGCGATCCTCCGCCGGTCTGACGCGGCGTCGGTCGATGCCGACGTAATCAGCATCGGGCCGGTGACCGTGGATCAGGGCCGACACCAGGTTACCGTGCAAGGAGATATTGTCTCTCTTACGACGACGGAGTTTCGTGTTCTGCGGACGCTCATGGCGGCCAGCGGTCGCGTTCTCGACCGCGAGCAGCTCATCAACACGGTCCTCGGTCCTACGGTGGCAGTCACCGATCGTACCATCGACGTTCACATTGCCGCAGTCCGAAAGAAGCTGGGATCGGCGGCAGAGTGGATTCAGACCGTTCGCGGCGTGGGTTACACATTCCGGGCGCCGAAGTAAGCGTATGCGATCGTTTGGCGGCAGATGAGAACGGGCCGATTTTTCTGGAAACTCTTCCTGGGCAACGCCCTGCTGCTGGCAGGTGTTGTGGGGGCATGCCTCTGGCTGTTCCTTTCCCAGCTGGACCGCATCCACGAGGCGACGCTTACTGACTATCTCCAGAGCCAGGCGCAGGCTCTGGCGCTGACCATGCGCGATCATTTCGGGCCCCCGTATCGTGACGAACTCGATGCGTTTGCCAAGGCATTGCGCGGCGAGGGCGGTGGCGCCTTTCGGGTGACGTTCATTACAGCGGACGGCATCGTTCTTGGCGATTCGCACGCCCATCCCGCCGAAATGGAATCGCACGCCGATCGACCCGAAGTCCGGGAGGCGCTCGATCGTGGTGCGGGCAGCTCCCGGCGCTGGTCCCGGACGCTCGGGCAGGAGTTTCGATACGTCGCGCGCCGCGTGGACGGCCCCGACGGCGCAGCCGGTGTCGTCCGTGTGGCGGTTCCCGTTCAGAGCATCGGGCTCCACGCGGCGACGGATCGACGTGTTATCTGGGCGATTGCAGGTGTGTCGTTGCTGGCGGCCATCGGATTGGCGCTGGGGCTGGCGCAGCTCTGGAGCCGACGAATCAAGCTCATTCGTGATGCCGCTCGCAGCCTGTCTCGCCGGGATTTCTCGACGCGCATCCGCGTGTCGGGCTCGGACGAGGTGGCCGATCTCGCCCGTTCGCTGAATCAGATGCGCGACGACATCACTCGGCAGCTCGCCACCATCGATCGCCAGCGGCGCACGCTTCAATCGCTGGTGGCGCAACTTCATGAAGGGGTCATCGTAGCGTCACACGCCGGGGACCTGGTGGTTGTGAACGCCGAGGCCGCCCGCCTGTTGCACATGGTTTCGCCGCGCTCAGATGGAACGTTCGAAGGTCTGCCGGTCGAAATCTGCATACCGCAGCACGAGGTTCAGCAGCTTCTCCACTCCGATCGAAAGCCCCTTCGCGAGGCGGCGGCGGCGGAGGTCCCGGTATCGCTGGAAACGAACCACTCCTCCGGCAATGCCGTGGAGTCCAAGTTCCAGGTGGAAGGCCCCACGGGTTCGCTTTCTCTCCTGGCGCGGGCGTTTGACATCGCACTACCGGATGCGGCGGTAAAGGCCTCGGAAAAGGGTTCGGTTCCATCTCTGGGGCGGCTGGTCGTGATTACGGACGTGACCAAGTTGGCCCAAACCATGCAGATCAAGGCGGACTTCGCGGCCAATGCCTCTCACGAGTTGCGTACCCCGCTTTCGGCCATTCGCGTTGCCGTTGATACGCTACGAACGCTCGATCCGGCCGGGGACGGCGCCGCGTTCCGCCACTTTGTGGATGTAATCGACCGCCAGAGCGGGCGCATGGAGGCCATGGTTGCAGACCTTTTGGATCTCTCCCGGGTGGAGAGCCCCACGAGCCACTTTGTGCCTGCCCGGGTCAGCACTGAGGAGGTTGTCGACGAGCTCTACGCCGCATTTGCTGAGGCGCTGGTTGAGAAAGAGCTGCACTGGACTGCGGAGATTGCCGCCGAAGCTCAATACCTTGTCGTCAGCATGGATCTGCTGCGCATCGTGCTCCGCAATCTGATTGAGAACGCCATTCGCTTTACACCGGCGGGTGGGCAGGTTTCGATGACCGTCACGTTGCGCGGTGGCAGTCATGTGATCTCGATCGCCGATACGGGCTGCGGCATACCGGCCGCTGAGCAAAACCGGGTATTCGAGCGTTTCTACCAGGTGGAGCGCGCCCGGTCCGGTTCCAATCGGGGGACGGGCCTCGGGCTGTCGATCGTCCGACACGCTGTTACGGCGATGCAAGGCACGGTCCGGCTGGAAAGCGCTGCAGGAAAGGGGACGCGTGTGGAGGTGACCATCCCCGCGCGTCAAGTGTTGCCGCGACGACTCGCGGCCGCGAGCGCTAAGGAATCTTAACGCAGGATTCGGCTGACACGGATGACGACAGGTATTAGGTTTACGATTCGAGAAAGGGTTCGTTGGGCGCGCGGATGTCGCAAGGTCGCCTTCAACCTCCACCAAGTTCGTTTTCTCAATGGGAGTGACGGGTTCATGTCTGCCCCGAGATTTCGATGCACGTTCGTAAAAACGGGTTCGCTGTTTTGTGCCATCGGTTTTCTGCTCAGTTCGTCAACCTCGGCGGCGCCGCTTCGAGGTACCGTGAGAATCGACGGATCGAGTACGGTCGCGCCGATTACCATGGCCGCCGCCGAGCTTTTCCAGCAAGAGAGCCCTCGGGTGCGCGTGACGGTCGGCATTTCCGGCACGGGCGGCGGTTTCAAGAAATTCCTGGAGGCCACGCCTGATTTGCGTACGGACATCTCTGATGCATCCCGCCCGATTTCTCCGGAGGAAATCAAGCGAGCGAAGGAGCTCGGCGTGGAGTTTATGGAGGTGCCGATCGGACTGGACGGCATCGCTGTGGTGGTTCATCCCAGCAATCGCTTCTGTTCCCATCTGAGTGTTGAGGAGTTGAAGCGTATCTGGGAACCCGGTTCGGCAGTTACGAAGTGGAGCGACGTCCGCCCCAACTTCCCCGACGAACCCATCCGCCTTTACGGTCCTGGAACCGACAGCGGCACGTTCGAGTACTTTACGGAGGTCATTGTCGGCAAGCCCCGGGCATCTCGAAGCGACTACACGGCCAGCGAGAGCGACAATATGCTCGTCCAGGGCGTATCCGGAGACCCCTCCGCGCTCGGTTATTTCGGGTTTGCTTATTACGAAGCCAATGAGAACAAGCTGAAGTTGCTGGGCGTCTCGGAAATGGAAGGCGCGCCGATCCATCCCACGCGGGACACGATACGCGCGGGTACTTACCATCCGCTGGCCCGTCCCATGTTTCTCTACGTGAACAAGGCTTGCTATACGAATAACGAAGCGGTTCGTGAGTTCCTCAAGTTCGTGTATGAGAACGCGGGGAGAATCGTGGAGCACCCGCGGGTCGGATATGTGGCGCTCCCGGACGAACTCTACACGTTGAGCTGGCAGCGCCTCGAGCAGGGTAAGACAGGGTCGGTCATCAGCGGAACCGGGACGGGTCACGTCACCGATCTGCTCGAGATCTACCGGGGCGGCAAGTAACGCAGAAATGGAGTCGTCCACGTGGATCGGACCGGCCCCTTTTTTCCGAATGTGCATCAGGGCTCGAAGTCATGAGTCGATTCTGGCAGAAATCGCGCGAAGGAGGGATTCAGGCTGTATTGTTTGTATGCGCGCTGGTTTCCGTCCTTACGACCATCAGCATCGTCTGGATGCTGATGCTGGAATCGTGGCGCTTTTTCGAGCACATTTCTCCGTTGGCTTTCTTCTTTGGGACCCGATGGGCGCCGCTCCTAGAGCCGCGATCGTTCGGGGTTCTGCCGCTGCTGTGCGGGACCCTGCTGATCGGCGGGGGAGCGCTTCTCGTGGCCGTACCCGTCGGACTCTGCTCGGCCATCTTTCTGAGCGAGTATGCAGGCAGTACGGTCCGCGGCATGTTGAAGCCTCTATTGGAGGTCCTGGCAGGCATTCCCACGGTGGTTTACGGATTCTTCGCCCTGACGTTTGTTACGCCATACGTTCTCCAGCCGCTCATGCCCCAGACGCAGATCTTCAACGCGGCCAGTGCGGCGCTGGTCGTCGGCATCATGATCATCCCTACGGTGGCGTCGCTCTGCGACGACGCGTTTCGCGCCGTGCCCATGAGTCTCCGTGAAGGGGCCTACGCCTTGGCGGCAACCCGCATGGAAGTTTCCACGCGCGTCGTGCTTCCCGCTTCACTTTCGGGAGTTGTCGCGGCCGTGTTACTCGCATTTGCCCGTGCGATTGGCGAGACCATGGCCGTGGCGATCGCCGCGGGCATGACGCCCAAGCTCACGCTGAATCCACTCGCGAGCGTCCAGACCATGACGGCCTACATCGTCCAGGTCAGCCTGGGGGATACGCCGTATGGGTCAATTGGTTACCAGACGATGTTCGCGGTGGGCATGACGCTATTCGCTGTGACGCTGCTGTTCAACCTGATTGCCCAGCGGATTCTGGCGGCGTACCGGGAGGCTTACGAATGACCGCCGCGACCGCTGGTTTCTATCGGCCGCGGCTCGCCGCGCGGCGCCTGAAGGGGCGAATCTTTTCGAGCCTCTGTCTGCTCATGACCTTGAGCGGGCTTCTTGTATTGGCCGTGCTGATCATGCGGATTGTCGATCAGGGCAGCGCGTGGCTCAGCACGGAATTCCTGACAAGCTATCCCTCCACCATCTTTCCGGAGAAAAGCGGCGTTCTCAGCGCTCTGGTGGGCACGCTGTGGGTCATTACGATCACGGCCGTGTTCTCGATCCCGGTGGGCATCGCCGCGGCGATCTACTTGCAGGAATACGCCCGCAAGACCCGCCTGACGAGGTTGATCGAAATAAACATCGCCAATCTTGCCGGCGTGCCATCGGTTGTCTACGGCATGCTCGGGCTGGCACTGTTTGTCCGGCTCCTGCAGTTCGATCGAAGTGTTCTTTCCGGAGGGTTGACTCTCGGCCTACTGGTTCTACCGATTATCATCATCGCGAGTCGTGAGGCATTGCTGGCCGTGCCGGACTCCATTCGCCAGGCGGCCTACGGGCTGGGCGCCACGCGCTGGCAGACCGTTCGATCCCACGTGCTGCCGGCGGCGCTGCCCGGAATCATGACCGGTGTGATCCTGGCGCTATCCCGCGCGATCGGAGAAGCGGCGCCTCTGCTGCTTATCGGTGCGACGGCATTCGTTGCCTTCGTGCCCGAGAATTTGAACGATCCATTTACCGTTCTGCCGCTGCAGATTTACAACTGGACGGACCAGCCGAGCGAGATCTTTCGTGAACTCGCCGCCGCCGCGATCCTCGTTCTTCTTGGCATTCTGCTTCCCATGAATGCGCTGGCCGTGGCCATTCGAGCCTGGCAACAGCGTGGAAAGGTTCGATAGTCGGCATGGAGACCAAGTCCGTGGATCGCATCTCCACTCCAGTCCCTCAGGTTTCGACCCGTCCCCTGGGGGCGGAAGAAGTAATCGCGCAATCGGAATCCACCGAGACGATCATTCAGGCCGAGCATCTGACCATTCGCTACGGAGAATTTGCCGCCGTCCGGGATGTGAGCCTCGATGTTTCCCGCCGCCGCGTCACGGCCATCATCGGACCGTCGGGCTGCGGGAAAAGCACGTTGCTTCGGGCCATGAATCGCATGAATGATTTCGTGGCGGGCACGAGCGTTGAAGGTCAGCTGCTTTATCGGGGTAAGGATATCTATGGCCCCGGAAGCGATCCGGTTGAGCTCCGCCGTCACATCGGCATGGTCTTTCAAAAACCCAACCCGTTTCCCAAGTCGATCTACCGCAACATCGCATGGGGCGCGACGATCAACGGCTACCGAGGAGATATCGAGGAGCTGGTGGAGCGCTCGCTTCGCCAGGCGGCACTCTGGGACGAGGTCAAGGACAAGCTCCGCGACAGCGCCTATGCGTTATCCGGGGGGCAGCAGCAACGTCTGTGCATTGCCCGTGCCATCGCCCTGCAGCCGGAGGTCCTGCTCATGGACGAGCCTTGCTCCGCCCTTGACCCCATTGCCACGGGCCGGATCGAAGACCTGATCGACAAGCTCAAACAGGACTACACCGTCGTGCTGGTTACACACAATATGCAGCAGGCCGCACGGGTTTCCGATCTTACCGCTTTCATGTACATTGGGGAGCTTGTCGAGGTCGGTGCCACTGCGGCCATGTTTACCAATCCGTCGGATCGCCGCACCCAGGATTACATCACCGGCCGGTTCGGCTGACGCCATGACCGCACACTTTGTCGACCTAATCAATGATTTGCGCCGTCGATCGCTGCGTATGGCCAGCCTCGTCGAGGACATCGTCGAGGAGGCCTGCGATGCCGTCTGCCAACCCGGGGATGAACTCGCCCTTCGGGTGATTGCCCGGGACCGCGACGTCGATGCCGAGGAAGTCCAGGTCGAGTCGGAAGTTATTCGACTCCTGGCGCTGTACCAGCCCGTCGGTGCCGATCTTCGTCTGCTCTGCACGGTGTTGAAGGTCAACAACGATTTTGAACGCATCGCCGACTGTGCGGTCAACATCGCGGAGCGCGCCCGCTACCTTTCGGCAGATGCCCTCAACGGACTCGGCGACGACATCAACCGCATGGCGCCGATCGTGCGGCGGATGCTTCGCGCCGCGGTCAAAGTTTACGGGATGCAGAACACCGAGAACGCTGAATCCGTTTTTGAAGAAGAAGAGGTCGTCGACGCCCTTTATGGACAGATCGTACGTGATGTGGTCAGCGAGGCGACACGGCGTCCCGGCGACATGCCCACGCTGCTCGACGTGCTGTCCATCGCCAAGAACCTCGAACGGATCGCAGACCATGCCACGAACATTGCCGAGGATGTCGTGTTTCTCTGCACAGGGAAAATCGTCCGGCACCGCATGCGCAAATCGCAGGATCGGCCGCAAAGTCGTTAATCTTGGTGGGGACTTATCCTAGGATCGTCCACCCCGTCCGCCGCGACGCATGGCCCGATCCATCTCGCGTCTGTGGTCCTTGGCCTTGAGGTCTTCGCGACGATCGCTCTTTCCTTTCCCCTGCGCGAGGGCGATCTCGACTTTGGCCATGCCCCGTTCATTGAAGTACATCCGGACGGGCACAAGCGTAAGCCCTTTCTGCTTCGTCGCGGCAACGAGCTTGCGTAACTGCCGAGCGTGGACCAGCAGCTTGCGGCGACGTGTGGGCAGATGATTGGCCCCATAGCCGAATCGGTAGGACGCAATGTGCGCATCGAAGAGCCAGAGCTCGCCGCCCAGAATTCGGGCGTAAGCTTCGTCCAGCGAGACAGCTTTCTCGCGGAGCGATTTGACTTCCGTTCCGGTAAGCGCAATGCCGCATTCCAGACGCTCGAGAAACTCGAAACGGTGGCCGGCTTTGCGGTTTATGCCGATGGTTCCATCAGATTGTGGTTTTCGGACCATGCGGAGGCCTGGAACGGAATAATATAAAGCTTCTCTGTAGGTGTCAGGTCACGTGACCTTTCGAACATGCCGATTTCGAATAATGTAGGAGAACGGAGGCAACCCGGACAGGTGTCCGTCGGGTATAATTGGAGGGTGGAGGTGAACGCTATTGTGAAGGCATCGCCGGAAACCGACCGTGCCGACGAGAGGGTTTTGGTCGCTCGTGCCCAAAGCGGAGACGAGGGGGCTATCCGCGCGCTGATCCGCGCGCACAAGGATCGCCTCTTTGCCTTCATCTGGCGCATGGTCCGCAACGAGCATGACGCCGAAGAGGTTTGTCAGGATGCTTTTTTGAAGGCGTTTGCCTCGCTGCATACCTTTTCGTCTGAATACCGATTCAGCACCTGGTTATTTACCATCGGGTACCGCGTTTGCCTCAACCGGATGCGGAAGCGATCCGTGCTCTCAGGCGAACTGGATACGGCCCAGCTATCGGCCGCATCCGATGAGAGCGGAGCCGACCGATTGGCTTCGAAAGAGGCGACCGAGTTGCGCGGCCGGGTCTGGGAGGCGGTTGATCGGCTCAGCGACGCCCAGCGGGCTGCGGTCGTGCTCTTTTATCGCCATGAGATGAGCTGCCAGGAAATTGCCCGGGTTCTGGAAGTGCCCGTCGCCACGGTCAAGAGCCATCTGCACCGTGCCCGTGCCCGGCTTCGGGAACTGTTGGAAACGGTGGAGGAGCGGGACATTCGGGAATTTCGCAATCGCGCGGCCGGCGCCGGGTAAAAGAGTGCGGAGATTCGAGCGGTGCCGAGGAGCGGCACCGAATCCGCAAGGATGAAAACGCGATGCGATGCGCGGACGCTGAAGCACTCTTCAATGCCTATCTCGACGGCGAGCTATCGCCGGCCTTGGCCACGGAACTTGGCGCCCATCGGCTCCGTTGTGCCTCATGTCGGCGCAAGCTGGCACTTCTGGAAGTAACCGGACAAATCATCGCTTCCGATCGCGAACCGGTACGTTTGCGCGCGGACTTCGAGAATCGGCTGCTTGAATGCGTCAGCAAACGACGCGCCGTTCGCTCGTTTTGGCGTGCCCGAACGTTCCGCATTGGTGCCCCGATAGCCGCCGCGGCCGTATTGGCCTTGGCGGTTACGGCGGTCTTGACCGGGCGACATCAGGGTCGTGTGGCGGGCGTGGTGGAAGAGGCGTCGCCGGAAGCGCTTGATCTTGACCCCGGGCTATTCGACGAGTTCGCCCCGCCGACAGAGGCTGCTCAGGCCGATACAAGTGAGGTTGCACCTCGCCCATTGGAGAATTGGCTCGAGCGGACCCAGGAAGACATCAGCACCGTCCAGGGCGTTCTTGATCTCACGATCTACCAAACCATTGACATTCTGGAAGAGGCCCGAAGAAACCGTCCCGCCGCCAGCGCCGTCGTGGAAGACGTTGCGTCGTCGCCTGCGAACAGTCCTGCTACGGTTCCGTTGCCACAAGAGCCGAAGAATCCTTAGACGGGAATCGCGCAATTCCGGGGTTCCGGGCGCGAGGATTCCCCGAGTTGTTGTGCCCGGTACCCTTCAGCCGTACCGCGCGCTGCTTGAGCGCTTGATGAGTCCATTCGACGCGGATTGGTACATGCGGCGGAACATCGCTCTCAAACCGACCGCGGTCTTGTTGATCGCCGTGGTCCTGGGGGCCTCCGGTCGAGCAGCCCCCGGCGAGCCAATTCCTCTGGAGCAATTTGTTCCGGAGCAAGCCAGTTGGTACATCCATTTGCCCGCTCCTGAAAAAGTCGAGAGGGAGCTCAAGCGGGCCAATGCCTGGCCGCTTGCGCGCAAAATCGCCGACCTCGACGGGGGGGATTCTTCAGCCGCAAGTCTTGCCAACATGGCGACCCGTTTCCTCGGCCCGGAAAGCGCAATCCCCGTGGATCAGCTTCTTTCCTGTGAATGGCTGATTGTTACACCGGCCCTCGGAGATGTCCGGCGGGGCACCTGGCTGATCCGTCTGCCCAACGACGCAGCGCTTGAGCGGTGGTTTCCCAAAGAGCGGCGGCAGTCCGAGCGCATGGTGGACCAGGCACGACTTTTCCGGATGCGCGATGGTACCTATGTCTGCGCGCGTGAAGGCGTGATCGCGGTTGCTCGAAGGTTCAGCGACGGACTGCTTGTGCGAACGGTCCAGAAACTGATGGTCCTTGGCGGGGTGCATGGACGGCCGATCACCGCCCGAAAGGACTTTCTCGAAATGTCACGTCGAATTCCTCCGGACGCTCTCGCGGTCTTCTATGCGGCGATCCGAATGCCGAATGCGACGAGCAGTTCGCCCATTAGCGGGAATTCTCCCCATTCAAAGGCCGGCGCCATCCGCGCGTCGGGATCTTCCAGTGCAATTGCACCCGGCCAGGAGTCGGATGGTGCCGCCGACTCGAGGAACACATCGCGCGCACTCGTCGGCGTGTATGCACGATCCGCAGGACTGGAGATTTCTATCAGCGCCGACCTTCCGTCCGCGCGTGTGGGAGCCCCCTTGTCCCGTCAGGCGCTGGAGCGAATGCGACGCCTTCCGCAGACGACGTTGGCGGCGGTCGGACTGACGCTTGATTTCGGACGGGCCTTCAGCCGCGGAGGCTCGTCCGGATCCGCCGATGCCGTCCAACGTTACCTGCAGTTGTTGAGCGATCTCAGTCGCGGGGAGGGGGAGCGCAATCCCGTTCTCGCCCGCGTGGGCCCCGATGTAATCGTGGTTTGGGGGCAGGACCTGAGCGAAGAGGGTCTTGGTCCGCAATTCGCCGTACTGGTTCGATCCCCCGATGCGCGGGCGGTTCGTAACGAGATCACGAAGCTGGCGAGGAATCTCATCGCGCTGATCCAGGCCGTCGATCCCGTGCCGGCCGATTCCGCTCCGACCTTCAAGCTCGCGCCGTATCTTGGGGCGCCGATTGTGCATGTGCCACTTCAAAGCTACGCGCGAAAATCCAAGCTCCCATTCGCGCGGCTTCTGGAGTCGCTCGACCCTGCATGGACGTCCTGGCGCGATTGGGTCATCCTGGCGTTGGATCGTACGCATATCGAGCGCATCCTGGACGCACAGGCTGGGCTTGCTCCGACGCTTGGCGGGCTGGCCGCGTTCCAATCGTCTGAAGAGAACCAGCCGGACACGCGTCTCCTGGCGGTGGCCCAAGCCGGGCTGACCGCCGAAGTGCTTCAGGGCTGGCTTGAGGACCGCGGCAGCGACGCCGCATTGTTGTGGAACATGCTCTGGTGGCCCGAGGAGAGCCTCACGGAAGGAAGAGCCGCGCCGCCGCCGATTGAGCTTAAAGAGGAGAGCTCTCCCAACTGCCTCGTCGTGACGCGCGATTTGCAGACAACGGTGGACGCCGGTTTGCGCGCCGGTGATTTGATTCTGGGCGTGGACGGGAAGCTTCTGTCTCTTGGGAATATGCGCGAGGACTTCAACCGAAAGGTCGCGAACAGCACCGCACCCGGCCCGACTATTCGCGTATTGCGCGCGGGAGAAATGCTCGACGTCCCGTTGCCGCGTCTCATCGGATCCCGCGCCCAGGATCTTACACGCTCTTCGTCACTGAATCTCCTACGTCAATTTGCGGTGATAGGCGAGTACGTGCAGACCGTGAATCTCTCGGTGCGATCGGCCGATGGGAAACGGTTTGATTCCACGATTTCCCTGCGGTTTGCGGAATCGGCAGAGTGATCGTCGAATGGCTCGAAAACGTGGTGGGGGGCCGAATCCGATTCGGTCCCCAAAGGGTGACCCGCCTCCGCCGGACCTCTTGTCCGATTCTGGCGGAGACGGATCACCCCGAGAGGAAGCCGCTGACACTTCGGTGTCAGTCATGAATGGCCTGTGTCAGGCCGGGTGTTCGCAAGTCAGGCCGTCATCCGGCGGCGAACCATGCCGACCGCTCCGAGGCCCACGACGCCGAGCAACCAGGCGCCGGGCAGCGGAATGATCGAAGCACGAAGCTCGACCACGAGATCGTTGAAGTCGCGGTCGGAGACGTTATTCAGCGGACCGGGCTTGTCTTCCCAGAACAGCAGCCAGACATGCTCGTCCGGATCGAAGCGCTGCGACGACACGGCATAGGTCACCAAGTGATCCAGCTGGTCGACGTTGTTGGCCTCAACCGAGGAGTAGGGATTACCGCCACCGCTGCGGATCCACTCGAACGGCTGACCCATCGGGAAGTGGTGAACGCCGCTGCCGGAGACGTCGAAGCCTGTCGGACCCGTCATGGACACGTCGAACAGCTTCTGATAGCCCGAGCCTGTGTCAAAACCGAACTCCTGAGCAAGCCCGGCGAACTTCGCCTCAGCGGCCGTGTACGAAATGCCGTCTTCCCACCACTGATCGGTCGTGGGCAGCCCCGGCGTGCCGGTGATCAGGTTCAGGTTGCTACCCGGACCCCCACCCGGCAGGCGATCGTCGACGCGGGTGACCGTCACGACGCCGTTCGTGTAGATGCCGACGCCGCCGCTGACGAACGTTCCACCATAGATGTGGTCAAGAATCTGAGCATGCGTCGCCTCACCCGCAGGTGGCGGATTGACGGTTGTCAGATCCGCGCGGGCGATGCTGCCCATTCCGATCGCCAACCCCAAGGCGGCGATTCCTCCCAGCAATCTTCCTCTCTTCATAGTCCTTTCCCCTCGTATGCGTTGACGAGCCCCTGAGCCGGTCTCGACCCGACTCGTACGATATGCAATGTCACTCCCGCCGCTCCGACCCGGAAACAGCGGTCGCCTTGCACTGACGGCGGATTCTATCCCATTTAATGAGCACATTTCAAGATAGATAATATATTGACCTGCGCCGCAGATTTCCTGTTCTTATCAGACTTCCCATGCTAACAAATCTCCGAGTCTTGATCGGGTATCGCGAGCGTGCTCGGGGCATAGCGATTTTCGGCCGAGAAAGCGGTGCTCGTGGCCCCCGCGGGCGGAGGGTCCAGGAGGTTCTGCTCGGGGTCGGTTGGACCGCGCGAAACTGACAATTTGAATTGGGGCAGGTCTACAAAAGCAGGCAGTCGGTTCGCGGTGCGGTTACTGATCCGCGATCAAGTTCGTCGGCGACGCGTTCAAGGCCACGGCCGCGTTCCAAAGCTGCGCACCATCCAGATAGGTGGCGACTCCCCGATTCCCGGCTTCCGAGCAGACTCGCTCTGCCTCAGTTTGCGGAAAGCTCACATCGCCCGCGCGATTATGTGCGTTCTCAAACCCTGCCAGGGTCGTCGGGGGGTAGACGATGTGGCCGCGCGGCTTGCACCCAGCGACATAGTCCTCCACTGTAAAGACGGCCTTGGATCCGATTTCCGTGAATTTGACAGGGCAGATTCCGCTTCTTCGGTCGCGGATACGGGCTTCATGGCGATCGGATGATTCCGGGTCCAGCGCGAACGCGCGATTGCGAGTTGGGATCTCGACGTTTGACCGACCCCGTTGTCGGCTCTGGTTGTTCCTGAATGGTAAGATTCTGACCATTCTGCTTTCGTAATAGGACCCGGTTTCCGCCGAAGGACGTATCAGGAAACTCGGGACTGAGTGCGGCAGGCTTGAAGTTGGATGTCCCGCGGCCGCCCCCGCTGCGGGAAGGTTCGCGTGGGTACGCCGTTCCATTGCGTACTATGCGTTGCCACGGAGGATCTTGACGCTTCCAAAAGTCAATCAGCGCGGTAGAATTGGGACGCCAAGAGTTTAAGCCGCGCGCAATTGGTCTTGAGATTGTGGCTGCCGAAATCTTGGCGACAGTTGCATCGAGCTGCGGGCGTAATTCAGTGGTAGAATGCCAGCTTCCCAAGCTGGACGTCGTCGGTTCGAATCCGATCGCCCGCTTTGGATATAAACCACGCCGAAACCGTTAGTTACGGTTACCTGCCAGCGTTCGGCAGTGCGGCCTGGGACGTAAGAACGCGCGGTGTAACACCGCGCAACGCGTCCAGGAGGCCGCCCATGCCTACGAAAAAAACGGTCCAAACGCCCCGAGAATGCCTTCCTACCGGCGCCGAACGGGGTACACCCAGGCGATTGTCACGCTAACCGATTCGCTCTCGAAGAAGCGCCGCGATTACTGGCTCGGCGACTACGGCACTGCAGAAAGCCGCGAGCGGTACCACCGTGTGATTGCCGCTTGGGAGGCCAACCAGCGACGCTTCCCGCCGATGGAAGGAGAGGCACCTTCTAACTCGGCCCACGCGAACACCATCGTGGAAGTCATCCGCGAGTACTGGCGTTGGGCCAAAGGCTACTATCGCCCCAAACACGCCCAGGCGATCAACGGCGCGCTCATCCTGCTGCGGCAGTTCTTTGGGCGGACGCCGGCCGTCGAGTGTTCAGTCCGCAGAAACTCCGATTGCTTCGGCAGGAGATGATCCGCGGCGCCGAGCCGGAGCGAAAGCCTTGGTCGCGCAAGTACATCAACGCCCAGGTGCAGCGACTTCGGCACATGTTCAAGTGGTCGGCGGGACGTGAGCTGGTGCCCGTATCAGTCCACGAGTCTCTCCGTACCGTCGAGCCCCTGCGCCGCGGTCGTACGGAAGCGCGCGAAACGGATAAGGTCCTGCCTGTTCCACAGGCAACGATCGATGCCGTACCGCCGCATCTTTCCAGTCCCCATCGTGCCTTGGTACAGCTTCAGGTTTTTACAGGTGCCCGACCCGGAGAGCTGCTGGCCATGCGACCGTGCGACATTGAATTCGATAATGCTGCTGGGCTCTGGCTGTATAGGCCGGAACAGCACAAGAATGCCTTCCGGGAGCGTGAACGCGTGATCTTCTTGGGACCCCAGGCACAGGAGATTGTTCGGGAGTTTCTGACGAGCCGGGCCACGGATCAGTTCCTGTTCAGTCCTGCGGAGTCGGAAGCGGAGTATCGCGAGATGAGGCGCAAACAGCGAAAGACCGTTGCCGGTCAGGGAAACGAACCGGGCGCGAATCGGCAAGAGTCACCTCACCGGCGTCCGGCTGATCGCTACTCGACCGGCAGTTACAACCGCGCCGTGCAATATGCCTGCGACCGGGCCTTCCCGCCGACGGGTGGGCTTGCAAGGCGGACGGGCGAATCGACGACGCGCTGGTACAGACGATTGAAGTCCGAAGGGCTGTGGAACGAGCTCCGGGCTTGGCGGCGCGCTCATCGATTCCATGTAAATCAAGTCCGTCACTCCGCGGCGACTGTTCTCCGGCGCGAATTCGGCCTGGAGGCCGCGCAGCTTGTCCTTGGACACGCCAGCGCGTACGTGACCGATGCCTGTTACGCCGAGCGCGACCACTCCAAGGTTGTCGAGATCATGCAGAGGATCGGGTAGCCAGGCACCCATTCCAGGTGAGAAAAGATGCGAAAAAAGAAACTGAAAATCACCGGGCCGGTCTTCCCTAAGGCCGTCACTCAATCGCTGACAGCACGGGAACTCAACAAGGATGAGGTGGAGCGCTACCAGGAGATCATGCGATTCGGAGTTCGGCGCGTGCGTCGGATCCTCGAGTGGGAGCGGCGCACCTGCCAATACGACGGGTCACCGATGCTCGATCCTTCGGATCGGTTGAGGAAAATCGTCGAGCGGGCGGCCTTGCGGATACTGCAGCGGTATTCGAGGAGAGCCAAGGTCAACGGGGTGTTGACCGACATACCGTCGTCCGAGTGGCCGCACGCCCTCCCGACGAATGCCCCGAGTTCGGCGCACGCCGCGTGTGACATCTTGCGCGGTCTGCGGGATCTCGACACTGTTCTTTCGGCGATGGAGGAGCAGTTGCCGGAGCAACTGCGCGAAAGGAAATCACCCCTGAAACACAAGGTCAACGAAGGCCTCCTGTTCGCGGCGTTCATTGGCTATCAATACGCTCGACTGACGCTGGACCGGTTTGAGCCATTGGCTCGACGTGGACTGGAAAATAAGCAGAGCATCGATCTGGCGAATAAGGCCCGGCGGAATGAGGAACGCGATGCTCGAATACGAAATGAGTTCGCCAAGAAGCGTCGAAAATCGCCACGCAAACAGCTCGGGAAGATCTATGAAGAACTGGCCAGTACATTTGGACTCACCGAGCGCACGATTCAGCGCATCATCAACGAAGAGTGCTGACGACATTTCGTCGACGTGTCATATTCGATATGACAGGTCGACTACGTGTCGTTGACCCTCAATTGCATGGTCTCCTAGGCTTGCACAAACGAGTGCAAGTCTTGGAGTCCTTCGCGTGTCTCTCTCCGACTACCTAACGCTGGCTGAAGCAAGCAAGGATGTGCCCGGCCACCCGCATGTGTCCTGTGTCTGGCGATGGTGCCGCAAAGGGGTGAAGACTCGCGGCGGCCAGACGATCCGCCTCGAGCACTGTCGTCTCGGCGGAAGGATTTTCACGACCGCTGCGTGGCTGGCCGATTTCGGCCAACGCCTCGCCGAAGCCGACGCGGAATACTTCCAGCTTGCCGATGCTGCGCAAGTGGCCGCTGCCTCCACGGTCGAACCTCTACCACGTCGACGACGCCGAAAACAGCTCTCCCCAAAAAACACAGATTATCGATTGCGTCAGATCGAGGAAGCTGAGAACGAACTCGACAGAGCGGGACTTAAATGAGTGTTCCGACTCATACATCTGCAGCAGCTGTAGTCGACGAAGTGCAGTTGCTTCTAGCCGTTCCCATGTGCCTGCAGGAACGGCCACAGTGGGTTGTGTGGAGATACGTCAATCGCGGCGGCAAAACGACGAAGGTGCCTGTTGATCCCAGGAACGGGTGCGCCGCTTCCACCATTGACTCGAAGACTTAGGCGTCGTTTGACGAGGCGTGCGAGGCACTTCGCCGCCGGACGGACGTCGTTGGCGTTGGGTTCGTGTTCACCGAGGATGACCCATTCGCCGGTGTTGACTTGGACAACTGCATCGACGGGGAGTCTGGAGTACTCAAACCATGGGCACGCGAGTTCATCGAGAGCCTCGCCAGTTACAGCGAAATCAGCCCATCGGGGCGCGGTGTGAAGGTCTTCGTGTTGGCCAAGAAGACCGTGAGAGAATGCAAGGCCTACCTCGAAGATGGTGTGATTGAAGTCTACGACAGGGCAAAGTTCTTCACGATCACGGGCAATCGCCTACCAAGCGCGCCTGTGGAGGTGCACGATCGCCAAACCGAACTTGATGCCTTGTGCGAGCACATCTGGGGCGGGGCGGACATCCGGCCCGCGTTCTCGCTCCAGGGTGGCCCGCGTGGCCACGGGGGGGCGTCGGGTGAGGAGATAGCGTGACCAAGGTCGCAAAGAACTCCAGAAAAAAGAGCCAGACGGCATCGTCCGAGGTGATGGTGCGGCTGGCCGACCTATCGCCGTGCCCGGAGAACGAGCTGCTCTACCGCCCGGTGGTCGCGGACGACCCGGATACTCGCGCGCTCGCCAAGAGCATCCGCGAGAACGGCGTCCGCGAGCCGCTGGTCGTCACCAGGGACCACTACATTCTCTCCGGCCATCGCCGGTGGACGGCCGCCAGGCTGGCCGGTCTCGTGAAGGTTCCCTGTCGAGTGGAACCCATCTACTGGGAAGATTGCGATTCCGACGAAGTGCTCCGATTGCTCCGCGAGCACAACCGCCAGCGCGTGAAATCGCTGGATGAAATGCTCCGCGAGGGGGTTGCGTCGGTCGATCCCGACGAGGCCCATGCCCTGCTGCTGGCACATCGGCGCAAAAAGTCAGACATGTCCGACTGCAGGCTGGCGCCGATCGAACTGACCGCGCGGCGTGCCCGAAAACGAATCGGCCCGCTCAAGCAAGCCATGCTCGGCGCGGCCATCAAGGTCATCGAGGATCGAAGGGAATTCTGGCCATTGAGTGTGCGGCAAATCCACTACACGCTGCTCAACGATCCGCCGCTGCGTAATAGCGCCAAGTCCGATTCACGCTACGCCAACGACCGGACAAGCTATGCCTACCTGTGCGATCTGCTGACCAGGGCCCGCGTGGCCGGACTGATTCGCTGGCAGGCCATTGCCGACGAGACCCGGCCGGTGACGTTGTGGCGCAGCTACGCCAAACGGTGTCGGCCAATCCGGCGACCAACAGGTCGACGATTTCCTCGGCGACCGGTGTCGTCGGGCGAACGTCCCAGCCGCGGTCGAAATTGACGACCACCGCGCGGTCGGCGGTGCGCTGCACCCAGAGCTTCGATATGCGACTCGAATCCAATTCGAACTCGGGATAGGCGGCATGCTCGGGAAACACGAGCGCTTCGAAGCGGTGGCCACCGATGTTGCCCGTCACCCACGAGCCGCCGGCGTCCCGTTGTTGCACCTTGGTGATCTTCAGCATGTCCAGCAGGTCCGTCGGCTCGTCGTTGGTCGTCTCTGGCATGTTGTTCGTCGTCATGTTCTTCTCCGCGTTCGGTACGCCCCATGCGTACACCCACATGAGGGCAACTGTTGGCAACGGAATCAAGCTAATTCCCAGGGAATCCTTGAAAGGAATTGCAATTCAAGACAAGCCTGAATCAAACAGCAAGGCAATGTATTCTTGGGCGCGCTCACTTAAAATGAACAGCTGCCGGACCAGGGCAGTAGCTCGACAGTAGCCTGAGTTCCTCAAGAGGATGCAGTCCCGATGATCGAGGATGAACGAAAGCGAAGACAAGACATGTGGCGAAAGCTCAGTCAGCGGGGAGGCTCGAAAGGTGCCGATCCTCAGCTTCTCCGAGAGTTGAGTATTTACGGTGGCCAACAAGGCATTTGGGTTGACAAAAAGGTCACGGGGGCGTTGGCCCAGTCTGGCGTCACCGTCAGCTTGATGCACCGCGGCCACCGTTACTCCGCCGATCTCGATGAAGACACTTTGCTGTACCATTACCCGCAAACGGGGCGACCTACTGGCCGAGACCAGGCGGAGATCGATGCGACAAAAGCCTGCAAGGACCTCCAGCTACCGCTATTTGTTGTGGCTGGCAACTCCTCCGACCCTAAGACGCGCGACGTATTCCTTGGTTGGGTTCATGATTGGGACGACGACGGGCGTCAGTTTCTGGTGATTCTGGCGGATGAGCCCCCGAGGGAGGAGCCACTTGGCGCCATCGAAACGCCCTTCGAGCTGACAAAGCACACCCGCCCTCCGCGCCGCGAAGCAACAGCCCGCCCCGGTCAACCTCGATTTCGATTCCTCGTGTTCAAGCGTTATGGAGCGAGGTGCGCCGTTTGCGACATCGATGTACTCGAGCTCTTAGATGCGGCCCACATCTGCCCCAAAGACGCCGGCGGTACCGACGATCCGCGCAACGGCCTTGTGTTGTGCGCCAACCATCATCGGGCATTCGATAATGGTCTTTTCAGCATCGAACCTGTCAGCCTGCGGATCTCATTTAACACCGCGGGTCCAACTTCGTCGGAGCTTGGAATAGAACGGAGCGATCTCACTCATCTTCCCTTCCAACCGCACAACGATGCGGTTCAGTGGCGTTTCAAGCAACTGGAAGAGGCCACGTGAGGGAAGCACGCTTCTGAAGGGTCCAAGGAGGGCCGCATCGATGTGCCTTGAAGACAAGCCTGAATCACCCAAACGACGCCTGACGACCGTGACCGTCGAACGGCCGCGCTGCCCGCAATGCGGCGGCGTACGGCTTCGCAAGTACCGAACCGTCAGCGACCAGGGCGACGGCAGCGCGCTGTCGTGGGTGCGGTGCATGGACGAGCAATGCGGCTACCGTTTCCGCCTGGTGCAGGAATGAACGTAATCGTTCCCATGTTCTTGTGTTCCAACGCTTGGAATGACGAATGAGAAGTGCGCGTATGATTGGAGCGATGGAGAGCGACCATGCCCCACGCGCCCAAGCGACATCGATCGACGCCTGTCATCAAGCGCCACGGCCAACGACCCTCACCCTCGCAGCGTGGCTACGATCGCCACTGGCAGCGCGTGCGGCACTGGCATCTGATGAAGCATCCGTTGTGCGAAGACCCGTTCAACGATCATGACGGACGCGTCGTCGCCGGAGAGATCGTTGATCATATCGTGCCGCTGGCGCGTGGAGGAACGCACAACGAATCGAACCTGCAAACGCTCTGCGCGAGTTGTCATTCGAAGAAGACGGTGATGTATGATGGCGGCTTCGGTAACTCACCTAACGACCGGTAGGCCGGTCAAATATCTACAGGTTTTGCGTGTATACCACGTCGCCACCGACACGCATTTCTCCCCCGGTTTTGGCATAGGGGGGGAGGGTCGGAGCATGAGAACCGCCCTGGCGCTGTCGAGAAAGCGGGTTGGCTCATGAATAGCACTGCCACTCCGGTTTGCTGGCGCGACACTCGCCCGTTGCCCTCGTGGCAGTGGAACGTACAATGTGCCGATATTGAAATTCAGGCCGGCGTCCGCATCGATGGCCCTCCAATATCGGGCGCACCACAACCCATGGCAGACAATCGACTCCGGCGGCATATTGCGCGCGAGGCCGCCAAACTGATGTACGAGCGCGTCGAGTCTGAATACTACACCGCCAAGCGCAAGGCGGCCTCGAGGCTCGGCGTTAACTTCAGGTACCAGCCGCAGCATCTGCCCGCCAACCGAGAAATCCGCGACGAGATCCAGATTCTCGCCAAGCTCATGGAGGGCGATGGGCGCGACGAAAGACTCCGCGACATGCGGGTCGCCGCGCTTCGGCTCATGCGACTGCTCGAGCCCTTCGAGCCACGGCTGATCGGCAGTGTGATGACCGGTCACGTTCGCAAGGGCTCGGACATCGACCTGCACGTATTCTCCGACTCGGTGTCGGCGATCACAGGTTTTCTAGACGATGCCGGTCTGCCGTACACTATCGAACGAAAGCGCATCATCAAGCACAACGAAGAACGCCTGTTTACGCATATCCATGTTCGCGACGAATTCGAGACCGAGCTAACGGTGTATGCGCGCAATCAGGTCGGGTACCGGTTCAAGAGTTCCATCACCGGTAAGGCGATTGAGCGAATCTCGATTGGTGGGCTGGCGGAATTAATCAAACGGGAGCACCCTGGCACCGACGTTTCCGAGGAGCCCGCCACGAATATCGATCGGTACATGATTTGGCGGATGTTGCTCGTACCACTTGAACACATAAAGCAGGACCCGCTGTGGCATCCGGAGGGTGATGCGCTGTACCACTCCCTGCAGGCGTTCGAGTTGGCACGCGACGAAGTGCCATATGACCAGGAGCTGGTCGCGGCTGCCCTACTGCACGACGTCGGCAAGGCGATCGATCCAATCGATCACGCCGCCGCCGCGGTCGAAGCTTTGGACGGTACGATCACTGAGCGCGAGTCGTTCCTCATCGCGCATCACATGCATGCACTGGAACTCGAGGTTGGTCGGATCGGCCACAAGCTCAAGCGTCATCTGCAGTCCTCGGAGTGGTTTGACGACCTCATGACGCTGCGCGACATCGATAACCGATCCCGCCGGTGTGGAATAGAGGTTTGCACGATCGACGAAGCGCTGGAGGCCATACGGTCAATGGATGATTGATTCGACGGCTTGGATTTGCTCATGAAAGCTCATGAAAAGCTCTGCGCAGGCTTGGACAGGCTCATGGCAATGCTTGGATAAAATCATGGGACGACGAGGTCCAGCCCCGACGCCGACACCGCTCCTGAAGCTTCGCGGCTCGAAGCGCGTCACGCGCAAACGCGAGGAGCGGGAGGTCCGTGGTCCCGAGGGCGCACCCGACCGGCCCGAATGGTTGGACGAAGACGCGGGCAAGGCCTGGGATCATCTCGTTCCACTGCTCGAGGTCATGGGCGTGCTGACCCGCGTGGACGGCAACGCCTTGGGCCGCTACTGCCGCCTGTGGAGCCGCTGGCGCAAGGCCGAGGAGTTCATCGACGAGCGCGGGGAGATGTACCCCATCAAGGACGAGAAGGGCGGCGTGAAGTGCTTCCAGCAGTGGCCGCAGGTTGCCATCGCCAACAAGCTGGCCACGCAGCTCACCCGGCTCGAAGCCGAGTTCGGCATGACGCCCAGCGCCCGGGCCCGCATCCAACTCGCCCCGCAGAAACAGGAGCCCGCCAGTGGCAAAGCGCGGTTCTTCCAGGCGGGGTAAGCTGAAGCAGGACGAAGTCTACCGCCTCATCCCCGGCTACGATCCCTTCGAGAACTCCGGCGGCTGCACCTTTGATGTTCGCGCGGCGAAGCGCGCCGTCGACTTCTTCCACGAATGCCTGACATTCACCGCCGGGGAGTGGATGGGCCAGCCGTTCATCCTCCAGCCGTGGCAACAAGCCATCGTGGGCAACCTCTTCGGCTGGAAGCGTGGCGACGGACGCCGCCGCTACCGGGAGGCCTTCATCTTCG
>JAGFJJ010000025.1 GCA_024102815.1 Phycisphaerae bacterium | reverse complement strand
GCCCGGAGCCGGGCACCCGCAGCATGTCGCCGTAGGAGCAGAAGATCACGTCCGGGCGCGAGGCGATGGCGAGCGCCTTGTCGATCAACTCCAGCGGCGTCACACAGACCGGGCAACCCGGGCCGTGCACCAACTCGATTTCAGCCGGAAGCAGTTGGTCGATCCCGTGCCGAACGATGGCGTGCGTCTGACCGCCGCAGATCTCCATCATCGTCCACGGACGCGTCACCGTGCGGCGGATCTCCTCGATCATGCCCTTCACCAGCGCCGCGTCGCGGTATTCGGTCACGTACTTCATGCTGCTGTCCCGGGTCCCAACTCTTCTTCGATGCTGCCGATCTGTCTCAACAGGTCGAGCGTCTCCATCGCCTCGGTCTCGCTCAACAGGCTGATCGCGAACCCCACGTGAATGACGCAATACTCCCCCACCTGCGCCTCCGGCACATAATCGAGGCAGGCTTCACGGAAGATGCCGCCGAAATCCACCTTTGCCATCTTCAAGCCATTCTTTTCGTAAATTTCAACGATCTTTCCAGGTACGCCTAAACACATTTCAACCTCGCAATCTCATCGCCGCGATGGCGGCTTGTCCCAGCGAAAGCCCGCCGTCGTTCGTCGGGACCTCTCGATGTATGTATACCTTGAAACCGTCACTCCGCAATAGTGACAAAGTTCGTCGCAATAGTGTGATATTCTGCCACACCCCGCCAGACAGAACGACCGACCGAATCCCCGTTTCGAGGCTGATTCTTTTGACAGCCCCCCTCACCCCCTCCGCCAGACCGTTGTGAAAGCGCGCCGAAACCTTCTGAATTGAGACTCCCCTCCTCACATCCCTGACCAATACCTCCACAGCGCCTCTAACTCCGACCTGGCCTGCTTCCACATCAAAGGCATAGACTCCCGCTTCAGCCTCATCTGCCAGCGCCTCGAACTCGATCGCCGCCTGCCCCTCATAATTGACCTTTTGCCGCACACCCGCCAGCGCCGCCGCCGCATCGAACAGCCGTCCTATCGAGGAGGTCATGGGCGTGTTAATTCGCTTCTCCAACAGCACCCGCAAAGTGACAAAATCCTCCGCGCAAAATTCCTTGACCGGTGCAAGAGCCTCCTCCCACTCCAAGCCGAGGCTCCACAACAAAGCCAATGCTGTGCGGGCAGGTCGCTTGATCGCCGCGTCCCCGCCCGGCAACGGGAAATACTCCAGATGCGCCGCGCGTTGATAGGATTTGTACTCAGCGACGAGGAATTCCCCGCCCCAGATCGCGCCGTCTTCGCCGTAGCCCGTGCCGTCGAACGAAACGCCGATGACCGGTTCGTTCAATCCATGCTCTGCCATGCACGCCGCGATGTGCGCATGATGGTGTTGGACCGCCACGGTCGGCAGGTTTTCCCGTTCGGCACGCTCGAGCGCGTAACGAGTGGCAAGGTAGTTTGGGTGCATGTCATAGGCGATCGCTTCCGGCTTGACGCGGAACAACCGCTCGAAATGCTCCACACCCTGCTCAAAAGATTGTAAAGTTTCGTAGTTTTCCATATCACCGATGTGGTGACTGAGGAAGG
>JAGFJJ010000024.1 GCA_024102815.1 Phycisphaerae bacterium | reverse complement strand
GCTGGATCGCCGCCGCCCACGTCCAGCCCGGCGATCACTTGGACCACGCCTGCGGGATGGCGGTCGCCGTTGTCGATCGCGTCTATGACCCGTCGCCGACGTTCGTGTATGATCTCACCGTCGACGGAACGTGGACGTTCTTCGCGGGTGAGCTGTGGGTACATAATTGCCCGGTCAAGCCGCACAACCATCACGCTTGGCCGAAGTTCCTGGATGGTCCGGAAGACGGTTTGACCGTATCTCTCGACCCCAGCGATCATCTCGGAGTGTATCACAGTGGGCTTCGCAGAGCATTATCGGACGCGGGAATCCGATTCAAGAACCTGCAAAAGGGCGAGTCGTGGTTAGAGTATCTGCGGAGAACAGACCAGCTCAGTAAGGCGCAGAATGTAATGATGGACTACACCAGGCGATATGACAGCAAGTTTGGAACTACGCTCACAAACGCGATTTGGGAGACGATGTTTGGCGACTACTGATCCGCATCGCGCATTACGCGTTGTAGAGCTGCTAACGACTGTGGACGCGCCGATGTGGCTTGATCAGGAGTGGGTTCGTCGACACCATGGTCGCTACTTCTGTGGCCGTTGCGGAGTTCCTTTTAGTGCTCTCGCGACTACTGAGACAACGATCCCCTTAAGGTGGCGACCGCAGTACCATTATCAGATCGGTTCTCAGGTTTCGATTCCGATTGTCAGCCAGCGTCTTCTAACCTCGTTGGGGCCGTTACCGCCAACGATTCGGGTCCTCAGGTGTGAGGACCCACGGCTAGAGTCTGCGGCGACGCACTGTGCCCTAGTTAGTACGAACCCGGTAGAGAATGTGTCATCACGGCAGTTGCACGACGATAAATGTACCCAGTGCGGTCGCCGATTCTTGTGTCCCACAGATCCTGATGATCCTGATTACTATGAGGCACAAGAAGTCTCTTCGCAAACAATCTATATAGCTGTGCATGGTGGCCTGCTGCTGTCGGAGAGCGCTTGCGACCAAATCGACTGGTCAACGTATCCGAAGATCAAGACTGTTAAGAAGACTTTAGAGCCCATCCTTAAACCTGTCGAATCAACAGGATGCCGCCGGCCAGATGCAGGAAGCTCCGAAATCCGCCGCCTCGGCCGTCGCGCCTACCGCGAGTTTCGCCCGCCTCGTGAGCTCGGTGTTGTTGCCGCTGATCGTCCTCGTAACCTCGCCGCCCTGTGGCGTCATTTGGAAGCCCACCAGCCGGAGCGCGGTGCCCGCGTGCAAGCCAAGACAATCGCCGCTGCCGCCGAGGCACTCGGCGTCACCCTGCCCGACGATTACCAGGCGTTCCTGCGCCGCTTCGGCCACTGCTGCATCGGCGACTTCGCCGTCTATGGACTTGGGAGCAAGACTCCGCCGGACCTCAACGTTGTCGAGCGAACACAGGAAGAGCGGCGCAACGAGTTCCTGCCCCTCCCGCCACACCTTGTCGTCCTGTGGCGGACGCCGTTCGGCGACTTGCACTGCCTCGACACGTCGCAGCTCGCGAACGGCGTCTGCCCGGTAGTTCTGTGGAGCCACGAGTACGACGAGCACCAGGAGCCCGGCCGCCTGGCGTTCACGTTCGCCGACTGGCTCGAAGAGCAGCTCGATCGCCTTGAAGAGGGGCACACCGACTGAAGCCGGTTCGCGCATGCGGGAGCAGCTGACCGCGCGCGACACAGAAGTTCCCAGAGCTCCGAATCTTTCCCACAGCCACCGTCGGCACCGTCACCGCCATCAGTGCCCGGCTGACGCACACGGGCGTCCTCTGGCTGACCTTCGACACCGGCGAGCCCCTCGGCGTCACGCCGAACCACGAGCTCTGGACCTACGAGGACGGCTGGATCGCCGCCGCCCACGTCCAGCCCGGCGATCACTTGGACCACGCCTGCGGGATGGCGGTCGCCGTTGTCGATCGCGTCTATGACCCGTCGCCGACGTTCGTGT
>JAGFJJ010000023.1 GCA_024102815.1 Phycisphaerae bacterium | reverse complement strand
CCCGCAGTCGGAAAGGCCCCTGGCACATGGCCAAGTCCATCGCCACGGGTGTCGGTCTGACCAACGCCTGGCTACAAGCACAAGGACTACTCAGCCTGAAGACCCTCTGGGCGCAACTTGCTCCCCTGCGTCGAACCGCCTGGTGCGGACCCGCATGCCAGGTGGTGTGGGGGCCGGGCGGGGAAACCCGCCCGGCTACCCGATTCGGCCCTTTCCGTTTCAGGCTCAACTGCCTCGAACGAAGGTATGGTCTTTCTCGTCTGTATCCCAGCCGACATGTGTAAGGGTAACATTCGCGATCTCGCCGCGGTCGGATGCTGCGAATGTCACCAGCCAGTCGAACGTCAACCGTGTGGGGGCTCGGGCGTAAAACGAGTCGTTTTGCCAGTGGGACAACTCCGCCGTGAAACCGGCGAACGTCACTGCCAGTCGCCCGCGATCGTGCCGCACGACCAACGGTCCGTAGAGTCTGGAATCGTACGAGCCGGCGTATTTCTCTAGGGGTAGTGAGGGCTGCGTATCGGCAACGCGTTCCTTTTCCAACCGGGCTTTGGCTTCGTCTCGGGGACGGTAAGCGGCGCCTGGAGGTTCATTGCGGAGCCAGGTGGTTTCCCATTTGGCTTGATTCCATGCCATCTCTGGCCCGATCAGGTACGCATCGAACACGTCGTACATCAACAGCGCGCTAAGGTATTCCAGATCGAGGTTCGACAGAACGACGACGCCCAGCCCTTCTTCGGGCATCATCCCCACCATCGCGCCCCAGGAGCCCCCCTTTGAGACAACCCTGCGACCGCGATAATCACGCACGTCCCAGCCGAGCCCGCTGCCCAGGAATTGGGCGGCGTAGACGTTGTTTTTCGGCGGTGATTTGATGGGGATAGAAAACTGCAACGCGTGCATTTCGCGGACAGTTTCCGCCTTGAGGAGTTGCTGACCTTCGAATCTTCCCTCGGATAATTCCATCCTGAGCCATTGCGCCATGTCGCGAACGGTGGAGTACATATCGTGATCGACGGGACGCGCGACAATCCCCTGATCGCTTCGCCAATGCCTCAGTGCAACGATTTCGGAGTCGTCGGCCGCCACCGTTGTTGTGGTCGAGTTCATTTTCAGCGGCCGAAAGATGCGTTCGACGACGAATTCTTCCCACGGCTTGCCCGAAACGCGATTCACGACCTCGCCTAGCACTGTGTACATGTGATTGTTGTAAATGTGCTGCGTGCGCAATGCGGCGATTGGCTCCAGGTATTTGAGTCGGCGCAAGATCTCCGCCGCGTCAAAACCCGCTGCGTATGCGAGCAGGTCAGCCCGCCGTACGCCGGTGCGATGACACAACAGGTCGCGCAGTGTGACGTGCTCCGTCAGGTAGGGTTCCGCCAGCTCGAATTCCGGCAGATGCTTCTTGACCCGATCATCCCAGCGCACCTTTCCTTCCTCGACAAGCATGGCAATGGCCGTGGCCAGCAGTGGCTTGGCAACCGAAGCGAGGGCGAACGGCGTATCGGCGCTGACTGGGCACTCCGTCCCCGTCGCGCGAACCCCGTAGCCGCGCGCGAGAACGATCTCGCCATCTTTAACGACCGCGATCGCCAGTCCGGGAACCTGCCACTTTCCCAACGCCTCGCGAACATACGGGTCGATTCCGGCAAACAGGTCACGACCAGGGGCAGCTCGTGCAGCGGCAATTGGCAAGCACAGCGCGCCGAACAAGAGGAAGTGCCCGACGAGCTTCGAGATCTTCACGATGCAATCCTTGTGTCGCCGAACGAATTGCGATCTATCCGGCGACAGGATGCGGACGGATAGGTCGGCGTCGAACTATGTCGCCCGCCGAGCGGCCCCGCGCCACGGACTATGCGAATTCTATCCGCCGGGGACCGGTGGTCGCAAGGGATTTCGGGGCCGGTACCAGATGGGAGCGACCGGCGAATTCAGGACGTCGCGCCAACTCCGCCGAGTTTCCATTAGCACCAGTTGCAATCTGCCGCCGCAGGATGGACAGTGGCACTGGTCCTCCAAAGTGCCGGTAGCCTTTGGGAAGTCGGCCACGTCGGCCGCGCCCAGCAACCGCGCGCACCGATCCTGATAGATCGCCCGCCGATTCCCCAACGCCAACGACGACAGTTCCGCCGGCAGCGTAAACACAACCTGAAAGTAATGCACTCCCTCCAGCAGTAGCCGAGCGTGGCCGTCCACCCACTCCGCTCGCCGGGCGCCGCTGCAGGGTGGACAGTGCCGGTCGCCGCACGTGCAGATAGACCATCGTCGTGCTGACGCTGGCGTGACCCAGCAAGCGGCTGATCGTCGGCAGGTCCACTCCCGCCTCCAGGAGACCCGTGGCGTACGAGTGGCGCAGGACGTGAGGCGTGAACGGCACCAGACGCTGCTTGCATCCCTTGCCCCCGGCGATGTTCAGTTGCATCCGCTGGCTGTCGATGTCCCGAATCCGCAGTTCGGCGGCTTCGGAGAAGCGCAGGCCGGCCGCGTAGAGCGTCATCAGGAAGGTACGTTGCTTGAGGTTCGGCGTGCATTGCAGGAGCGC